>DBIS01000319.1 GCA_002296975.1 Deltaproteobacteria bacterium UBA796
CCCGAACAGGAGGGGCACGGAAACTAAGCAAGCCGAGCCAGCACATCTCGTGTCTGTCGGTTCGAGAAAGAATCGTCCGGGAAAAATGGGGTTAGCAGCGGGCATAAGGTTCAGGAAGTGGCGTCATTTCAGACACTTACGGAACGCGTCACACTTCGCTTCAATGTGTAGCGTACGGTTCACGCTCCGGGCCCACCCGCACCTCGCGCCATCGAAACCTGTTGCCTATCGGCGAGCCCGCCGCTTTATTCGGTAGACCTGGCTCATTGCATCACGCTCCTCGGCCGAACCTGGATGCGAGGTCTCCAGCTTTTCCAAGGCCTCGACGAGTCGAGGCCTCAGCTCGTCTTTGTTCGCACTGACCCATGCCAACAACGCTTCATCCTCTGGGGTCCGTTGTCGCCGCATCGCCTCGGCGCTGGGCAAGGTGGGCGCTTTGGGCACTGCACCCTTCAGCGGAAAGAGTGCTCGGGTAGCATAGAGGTCAGCGGCTTCCAATTCAGCCCAGTCACTACTCGAGAAAACCGCCCAGCCAAGGGTGTCTGATGAGCCGTTTTTTACAAACGGTCGCGGTTCGAGCATGGGCTCAGCCTGTTTGAGCGCCGCCATGGCTCGGGCACCATCTTTGGGGTCTGTCGGCAGCGCCCAACTGCGCTGCGCTGCGGTGTTGTGAAGTGCGCGGTCTTTCATGACCACCTCCAGCCCGTAGCTTTCTACCAGATGACCCACCAGTTGGTTCACCGCCGAATAAACGGAGCCATTGTCGTCAAAGGCAATCCAGAACCGGCTACGACACAGGGTGGGGGCAATACCGTCCAGCACGTCCAACTTGCCCAGCTTTACGCGGAAAGTACGGGCGAAGGTGTTGACCGACGACTTCTCTAGCGGGTACTTCCAATCTACCTGTTGCCACAATTTCATTCGCAAGATGTATCAAGATGGTCTGCCTTCGCAAAGGCTGTGATGGAAAGATTGGTGTTCATGTTGTCCTCCATGCTTTGAGGGGGCCCATGCCCATCCAAGTATGGATACCGCCGGGCTCCCAAAAATGAACCCACTTTCGCTGTTCAGCGGAGACTCAGTGACAAACGGAGAGGCCCGGATCCCCTGGGGGATTTCGTCATCCGGGCCGATGACACCATGTCCTATGAGCCCGAGACCGACACCGAGGCGCGCGCTGATAGAAAACCACCGCCGAGTTATAGCCTTCCCATGTCTCAAGACCAGCCCAACAATCCCCTACACGGCCTCACCTTAAGCACCATCGTCTCTGCGTTGGTCGAGGCTTATGGCTTCGAAGACCTTTCACACAGGGTCAACATTCGATGCTTTACCCACGACCCAAGCATCAAGTCCAGCCTCAAGTTTTTGCGCAAAACACCCTGGGCCCGAGAGAAGGTCGAAAGCCTGTACCTGTGGCACCTGCGCGAAGTCAACCGCCAAGCCCACCGCTAAAGCCCCCCTTAGCCACCCACCCGTGATAGCTCCCATATGGGCAGTGTCGCCCCCCAAAGCATGCAGTGGTGTTGAGTGAACTCTTTCGAAGCCCTTGGCCTGTCCGCCCCCCTTATCAAGGCAACCCAAGCCTTAGATTACGAGCGCCCAACCCATATTCAAATCGCGGCAATACCCCACCTGATTTCGGGTGATAACATTGCTGCCGAAGCCAAAACCGGCTCAGGAAAGACCGCGGCCTTCGCGCTGCCGATTCTACAAAAATTATCCAAGCTCGGCCCCATATCGCCACCCATACATGTCCAGGTCTTAACGCTCGTCCCCACCCGAGAGTTGGCCCTTCAGGTCGCTGAATCATTTCGGGCACTTGCCCGCTTTGAGGCTGAGCCACCTCCAGTATTGGCTGTGATTGGCGGCGCCTCTATCGATGAACAATGCCGCACTTTATCCAACGGTGTGTCCATCGTTGTCGCCACCCCTGGGCGCTTAATCGACTTGCTCGAACGCCAAGTTTTGGACCTTCATCACGTCCATACGCTCGTGTTGGACGAAGCGGACAAGTTGCTGGACGCGGGCTTCAACGAAGAGCTCAATATCTTAATGAGCGCCCTACCCCCCAACCGTCAATCCATGTTGTTTTCAGCCACCATGCCGCCGAGGGTCATCAGCATCTGCGCAAGGGTGATGCCCGAATACACGGTTGTACGAACCCACACCAGCCAACCCATCGTGCAAGAGATCAAACAACGGGCGATTCAAGTAGACAAAGAACAGCGGCGCCCACTTTTACAGCACCTGATAAAGAGTGAACACCTCGGGAAAACGCTGGTATTTGTCGCCACCCAAAGAGCTGCCGAGAACCTCTCTCGCAAACTTAGGAAAGACGGGTTTTACAGCACAGCACTACACGGGGGCCTCATGCAGGACGAACGCAATGACGCCCTTAAACGCTTCAAAAATGGGCGCGTGAAAGTCCTGATAGCCACCGATGTGGCCGCCCGTGGCATCGACGTCCCAGGGCTCAGCACCGTGATCAACTTCGACCTGCCCCGCTCGCCACAAGATTATATCCACAGGATTGGACGCACCGGGCGCGCTGGCGAATCAGGCGTGGCGATCTCTTTCGTCGACCACGAGACCGAAGCACACCTGCGCGTGATCGAAAAGAAGAACCAGCTACACCTTGGCCGCGAGACAAAAGCCGGCTTTGAGTTGTGCGGAGAGCCCGCGCAAAAAGCCAAAGGCCCCGCCCCTACAAAGGGGTACCGCAAAAGCAAGAAGGACAAATTACGAGAGCTGAAGTCCGACTAAAAGAGCACGCTGAAACCCCGGCGACGCCCACCCAATCTAGGCGTCCTCAGGCAAAGCTTCAAAGGCGAGGCGCTTGGCATCCATCCATGCGGCCATGGCACCGGGCTCGCTCATCATCGCCATCATCTTCTCCATCGCGGCCAGATGATCTGGGTCTTGTGCCTTAAACATCGCACCCCCGTGAGCCTTGCTTTGGGCGGCAAGCTCATCGAAGGTCTCCCCTTGAAAGCGTGCATCACATGCACCACCGAGTTGGCTGCAGGTCATGGTCTTCACGGTGCTCCCCCGGTTTTTAAAGTACTTAACATTGCCCGCCTCGTGGACATATGCCGAAAGCCCAGCGTGCAGCAAAGGCCGACCACCGCAGCACAGGCCATCGCTCCAAAGAAATATTGATGCCCTTCCGCGCCCGGATACGTATCCGTGAGGTACCCATTGAGCGGCCCCATAAAAATATCTGGGGTGTAGCCGACAACGCTCACCAATCCGACAGCCGTTCCCGTCTTTGCAGCGTCCACACCGGCCTCGTCAAAGATGGCAAAATACAAGCCTCTCAACCCAAAAACCGCAGCACTGATGGCCACGACCATCGAAAAGAGCATCCAGGGTGCGCTGGGCTCCAGTAATCCCAAGGCGACAAATCCATCGCCAAGGAACATCAGCACAAAGCACACCGCGATGGTTCGTGTACCGCCGATTTTATCTCCGAGCTCACCCGCACCAAGGGCAGCGACCGGCCGCACCCAAAACGAGATCGCGCTCACCTGTGCAGCCTGGAGATCATCGAAGCCGTAAACATCTCTGGCCAGCAAACTAAGATCATCCATGCCCTTGTAGCCCACATAAGCACAGACCACGATCATGCCTTGGAGCCAGACTGCCGGGTTTTTCAGCACATCTCGGACCTGCCCAAAAGACATGCCAGTATCGTTTGCGGCCGCCTTCACTTTCACTTCTTCCGGCACGCTGACCCAGACCAGCCCCCCCGCAATCACAGTCATGCCCGTAAATATCCAGATCACTTGCTTGAGGGCATCGGCCCGCTGTGCAAGAGATGCTGTGGCTGCGTCCTCGGGCAGCAACGCACCAAAAACGCCCACTGTCACCGTGGCCAGAACCGCGGCCAGCAACCCTCGCCCACCATCGAGAATACCGAAAGCCTTTCCCTGCCCATTTTCGCCACCCCACACCCGAGTGGCCCGTATCAAGGCGGCCCAAAACAGCAGGATGGTGGTCAAACCCCAAAACCCAAACAGCAGCTTAAGCCCACCGATACTTGGCAGGGTGGCGTAAAAGACACCGCCGACCGCTGAAACACAAAGCGCAATCGCCATCATTCGGCGAGCAGAAAACCGGTCGGCAAGCGGGCCGCCTGGAAGGTAGGCGACCATGGCCACGACACCGTAGACCGAAAATGCGGTTCCCAGCTGGAGATTTGTGATGCCGAACACATCAAGCAGGGTCGGCCGAAAAACCCGCGAGACTAAAAATGGCAAGCC
>DBIS01000092.1 GCA_002296975.1 Deltaproteobacteria bacterium UBA796
GAGCAGGTGTACATCAACGACATTCGGATTCGCTTTGATGAGAGCGCCGAGAGCGGCCGGATGTTGGGCGTAGAGTTGATGCGGCACCGGATTGGTGGCATCACCATTCATGAGATGTTGAGCGAGGAAAATGTGCGGGCCATGGTTGAGGTATTTGCCCAAGAGCCCGACGAAAACACCCCGAGAACTGCGATTTCGAAGGCGTTGATTGAACGAGGAATCGAGGGTGTCGAGCTTTTTGGGGTCTTTCGTTTTCGGGTGACGGGCGAAGCGTCCGTGCAGGCCGAAGGGTCCATGGGGAACCAAAGTGAGCAAGAGGTGATCGCCATCGTCGACCGGGGTGCGGACTTGGTGGAGGACAGCCTGGACGCTTTGGGGGCGAACCGCATGCCGAACCCGTTGCCGCTTCGCCGGGTGGTGACCGAAATCATCAAAGGCGGGCTCGGTGCTGAGGGGCTTTGGGACGACCCAGGGGCGGGCAATGAGTTTGGTGCTCATGTGGTGCGTGTGGCACGGTTTTCTTTGGTGATTGGCTCTGCGCTGGGCTTGTCTGAAGAAGCGCTACAAGACCTGGGTGTGGCCGGGCTCTTTCACGATATGGGCTACGGCGCGCGAGAAGGGGTGGTCGCTGCACAAGATGGAAAAGAAGCCCTGTCGGGTTTTGCTCCGCCATTTGAGCGCCATGCGGCGGCGGGAGGCCGGTTGCTATTGCGTCAGCGGGGCTTTCACCCAGCCAAGATTCAGCGGATTTTGTCGACATTGGAGCATCATGACGACTTTGATTCCGAGAAGGGAACACCCTCGCTTTTTGGTCGAATCATTCGGATAGCCGAGGACTTCGACAATCTGATTCGCAGCCGAGGTGGCGGGGTGAGCTCTACGGAGGCCCTGGAGATGATGATTCCCCATGGCGGGACCCGCTACGACCCTGATTTACTCCAAATCTTTGTGAACGCGATGGGCAAATATCCGCCAGGAACGATGATGCTTTTGGACGATGGCTCCATAGCGGTCAGCATAGGGGTGTGTCGCAACAAAGAGACCTTCGAAAAGCCGGTGGTGCGCATCGTTCGAGATGTCGGAGGCGATATGCCCGAGTCGGATGTGATCGTCGACTTGGCTTTGGGAGGCTCGGTGCGCTTGGTCTTGAACTCTCGGCCAGAGGGTCTCAAGCGGGTTTAACTAAAGCGGCGCGTCAATCGTCCGTTTGAGAGGTTGAAACCCGCTCGCGCTTGGCCTGAGGGGGCTTGGAGCGTGTGTGGAAAGATTGACGGCGAGCGCAAATAGGCGAGGCGGCTTTGTGGCCATCGTGCCCATGCGTGGGGGGTCGAAAGGCCTTGTGGGTAAGAACCTACGGGTTTTAGCCGGGTCACCTTTGTACGCTCACGCGATCAATACCGCGATCGCTGCGGGGGCCGCCAGGGTGCTTATCTCGACGGACATCGAGCCTGTGCTTGCGGCAGAACATCCACGGTCGGTCTCGGCGATTCACCGTCCTGCCCATCTCTCCACCGATGACGCCACCATGTCGGATGTCTTGCTTCATGTGCTAGACCCAAAAACTGGCCTCGATATCGATGAATGGACCACCATCGTCTTGCTTCAGCCAACATCTCCTTTGCGTTCAGTTGGGGATGTGCATGCCACTGTCGCTCGACTTGAGCAATCCGATATCGATTTGGCCATGACGGTGGTGGAGGCCGACAAAGGCGCGCTCAAGTATGGCGCTGTGGTCGATGGGCGGTTTGAGCCCTTGGCTGAGCCCTCCTATTGCTTTGCTAATCGTCAGACATTGCCCGAAGTTTATCGTCCTAATGGGGCTGTGTACGCATTTAAGGCAGGCTGGTTTTTAAAAAATGGTGGATTTGTGACGGAACGGATTGGGGCAGTTCAGATGCCAGCAGAACGTTCGGTAGATGTGGATTGTATCCAGGATTTTGATCGGGCAGCAGGGTTGTTGTTGCTGCGCAATCGTGAGGGGGCAGCATGAAGATTGGCAACCGGGAAGTGTCGGCGGAACACCCACCCTTGGTGATCGCCGAGATCGGTATCAACCATGGTGGCGATTTGGACGTTGCCAAGCATATGGTCCGTTGTGCCCATGGCGCTGGCTGTGAAATCGTCAAGCATCAGACCCACTTCATCGAAGATGAAATGACCGAAGAAGCGAAGTCTATTTTTCCGCCCAATGCCGATGTATCGATTTGGGACGTGATGGAACGGTGCGCGCTGAGCGCCGATGATGAACGCTCACTCAAGGCCTACACCGAATCCCTGGGCATGATTTACATCTCGACGCCCTTTTCACGCAAGGCCGCTGACTTTCTGAATGATATCGATGTTCCCGCCTTTAAAATCGGCTCTGGCGAGGCGGACAACCTGCCGCTTATTCGGCATATCGCTGCGTTTGGAAAGCCCATCATTATGTCGACCGGCATGCAAACCATCGAGAGTCTTCGCCCATCGGTGGCCATATTGGAGGCGAGCGGCGTGGATTACGCCCTTTTGGAGTGCACCAACCTGTACCCATCTCCCCCAGAGATCGTGTCCTTACGTGGTGTAAAAGACCTTGCCGAGGCATTCCCCGGCGCTTTGGTGGGCTTCTCCGACCATTCGATTGGACCTCAAATGGCCCTCGCTGCTGTGGCTTTGGGGGCTGTCGTCGTCGAACGACACTTCACCGACAGTCGCTACCGAGTAGGGCCGGATATTTCCTGTTCGATGGATCCGGCTGAGCTGAAGTTTTTGATTGACCGCTCTCGTGAAATTCACGTGGCCTTGCACAACCCCAAGCGCCGAACTGCACCAGAGGAAGATGTGTATCGATTTGCCCGAGCGTCGATCGTCGCAGACCGAGACATTCCTGCCGGGACGGTCATCACTGAGGCCGATATTTGGGCGAGGCGCCCGGGTTCGGGGGCGATTGCTGGGTATGAGTTTGATGCGGTGGTGGGCAAACAGTTGTTGGTCGCCAAGCGTCGAAATCAACAGCTTGATTGGTCGGATTTCGCATGACTTTTAAAGTGAAATCAGCCAGACCTGAGGCCAAAAAGGTCCTGTTTGTGACCGGTACCCGAGCAGATTTTGGGAAGATGAAGCCATTGGCGCTCGCGGCGGTTTCTGCCGGACATAAAGTCACCTTCTTTGTGACCGGAATGCACATGCTTCGGCGGTATGGGTTGACCAAAATCGAGGTTGCTCAAGTCGAAGGCGTCAGTCGGTCTGAGTTTGTTAACCAGCGCGAAGGCGACTCTCAGGACCGAATTTTAGCGGAGACGATTTCTGGGTTCTCCGCATATATTGCAGAGGAACGCCCGGATTTGGTGGTGGTTCATGGCGACCGGGTCGAGGCCCTCGCCACCGCACTGGTGTGCGCGATTAACTATGTTCGTTGTGTACATGTGGAGGGTGGAGAAGTTTCCGGCACCATCGACGAGGTTTATCGTCATTGCAATACCAAATTGTGTACGGCACACTTGGTGAGTTCGGTCGATGCGGCAAGGCGGGTTGTCCGACTGGGCGAGACGCCACAAAGTGTATTTGTCATGGGCTCGCCTGAGCTTGATGCGCACAGCAAGCCCTCGGGTGTCACCATTGAGAGCGTACGCGAACGGTATGAGATTCCGTGGGACGATTATGGCATCGCGATTTTACATCCGGTCACATCAGAATCCGACACCATGTCAGCACAGGCTCAGGCCATGTTCGGCACCCTCGCGGCGTCGGGGCGGCGATTTGTGGTGATAGCGCCCAATAATGACCCGGGTAGCGCGTCGATTTTTGATGTGCTGGAAAAGCTCCCTTCTTCCCATTTTCGCGTGATACCAAGCATGCGATTTTCGTATTTTTCAGAGTTGATGCGCCATGCAGGAGTGATGGTGGGCAACAGCTCTGCTGGGGTGCGAGAAGCGCCGTTTTTAGGGGTACCCAGCCTCGATATCGGGACCCGCCAGACCAATCGCTCTATCGCGCGCTCGATTACCACCGCTCAGGCCTCAGATAGCGCCACAATTCGGCATTTTCTCGACAAAAATTGGGGGCAACGATTTTCCCCCGACACAGCTTTTGGTGCAGGCAGTGCCGCAGAGCGTTTTGTAGAAATTCTCAACGGCGAAGCGCTGTGGGCCCTGCCCAAGCAAAAACAGTTTTTCGACGGCGAGCCTGCGTCCCAAGCGGCCTCTCAGGTGGCCAGCTAACCACTGAACTTTGCGTATAAGATCGCCTGAGCTTCACGCTCGTCTCTCAATGACCGATCTTCAGCCGCTGTATTGATGATTCGCTTTGCGGCAGCCTGGGCCTCGGCTGGTCGCGCTTTGATCGCCTTCGCCCATTGGGTGGCGGTGCCCATCGGGTCATCTCCGCCGTCGACACCCAAGCCCCAAGCCACTGCTTGGGTGGCTGAAATCTCACCGCCGCCTAAAATTATGGTCTTGGCGATGGCTTCACCCAACATGGCGGGCAACCGGGTGCATCCACCGGCTGCGGGGATGATTCCCAAGCTCGTTTCTGGCAGGCGAAATACAGCATCTGCGCCGATGACCCGGAGGTCGGTAGCCAGGGCCAACTCACACCCTCCTGCGATTGCAGAACCCTCGACCACGGCTATGGATATGGCCGCGCTTCGGGCGATTCCGCTAAAGACCGCCTGACTGCGTAGGTTTTTAGCATCCGCCGGTGAGGCCATTTTGAGCGCGTCCAGGTCTGCGCCAGCACAGAAAAACCGGGGGTGGGCGGATGCGATGACGATCACCGGGCAGGTGGTGGCCAGGCGAGCAAAGTCTGATGCGAGTGCGTCGAGATGCACCCGATCGTAGGCGTTGGCTTTTTCGGGGCGATCAATAAAAATATGACCGATGCCGTTAATAATTTTAGATTGAATGGACATGAAGCCTCGTCGAATGCGGCTCAACGGATCATAATCGACCATGGACAAACGTGAACAGTTGGTGCACGACGCCGAGGAGGATTGCCCCTACCTGAATGGGCAAGTGGCGCGGATGCCGCTGCGTTGGCAGATGCGGGGTCTATCCGGTGAAGAGTTGGATGCATCTTTGGCCCAGGGTGATCGTCGGGTGGGGCGAATGCTCTATCGCACCCAGTGCCCGACCTGTTCTGCCTGTGAACCGCTGCGGGTATTGGTTCAAGACTTCAAGCCCTCCAAGTCTCAGCGGCGGGTGTGGCGCAAAAACCAAGATATAAAAGTGACCGTCGGCCCAGCGGTGTTTTCAGAAGAGCGTCTCAAGCTGTACAACCGGCACAAAGTGGAGCGTGGTTTATCCCGGGATGGAAAAATGATGACCCAAGAGGGCTATGAGGGCTGGTTTCTGCGCTCTTGTGCCGACACGGTCGAACTTTGTTTTGAGTTGGACGGTCGGTTGGCGGGCGTGAGCATCGTTGATGTCGGTGCCCGTGATAGCTCCAGCGTTTACCATTATTTCGATCCCGAGCTCGCGAATCGGTCGATGGGGACGTTTTCTGTCTTGGTCGAGCTGGCTTGGAGCCGAAGCCGAGGGGGTAGGCATCACTATTTGGGCCTGTATGTGAACGATTGCGATCGGCTCAACTATAAATCCCGCTTTGGACCCAACGAGCGTCGGGTGGACGGCGGTTGGGTGGGTGAACCGAATGTCTAAAAAACGACCGCCGTGCGCAGGATTGTGGAACACCCCGATGGTCCAGGTCAATGGCGATGTGACCACCTGTTGTTTAGACGAAGGCCTAGAGAATGTGGTCGGCAACATGACCAAAAATACACTTGGCGAGATCTGGTATGGTTCGACCATGAACCGTTGGCGGCTGGCCCATGCGGAGGGTCGCTTCGCGGATTCAGGGCCTCTGTGTACCCGATGTAATTGGCGTTCGGCGGGTGCTTACCCAGAAGACAAGCTTAAAGCTTGGGTCGAAGCTTTTAAGAGAAAGGGTTAGTCACAACTCGTTCAAATGTGAGCCCATGACACCAGCAATCTCTACCCAAAATCTTGGAAAAACCTACCGTGTTGGGTTTTTTATGCGGCGTGTGCGGGGTTTGCACGACCTCACGCTCGATGTGCAGCCAGGGGAGGCCTTCGGGCTCATTGGGCCAAATGGTGCAGGAAAGACCACCGCCATCAAGATTTTGATGGGGCTGCACCGGTCGACTGAGGGGGCGGCTCAGCTGTTTGGGGTCGATGTGGGCGTGCCGGCTTCACGGCAACGCGTCGGCTTTTTGCCAGAGCGGCCCTATTTTTACGCCCATCTCACCGCCCGTGAGGTGCTTCACTTTTACGGTCAACTCTTCGGCATGCCCAAGGCTCTGCGCCATCAGCGTGTGGAGATGCTGATCGAGCGTGTCGCGCTGACCCGCTTCGCTGATGTGACATTGGCCAAATACTCCAAGGGCATGCTCCAGCGGGTGGGCCTGTGTCAGGCTTTGTTGCACGACCCCGATTTAATCGTCCTCGATGAACCGATGAGTGGGCTCGATCCTCTGGGACGGGCCTTGGTTCGTGATTTAATTTTAGAGCAGCGTGCCGCTGGAAAGACGGTATTTTTCTCCAGCCATATTCTGAGCGATGTCGAGGCTATTTGCGATCGGGTGGCCATCTTGGTGGGCGGTGAGCTTCGGGAGTGTGGGCTGATCGCCGATGTGGTCGCAGACCGTGAAAACCTCGAGGCGGTCCTGCTTGGGGAAATGGCGGCGGTTACCGATGAGTCCGCGCTGGGGGTCCTGTGATTCGCAAGCTTTGGGCCTTGGCGCACAACACTTTCAGAGAAGCTGTTCGCGACCGAATTTTATATTCCATCCTGTTTTTTGCTGTGGGTGTCATCGCCTTGAGCCTGGTCACCCAAGAGATAACGGTCGGTGATCGAGACAAGGTAGTGCGCAGCGTTGGGCTTGGCGCCGTTGCGGCCTTTGGCTCGATTATGTCGATGTTTTTGGGCATCAGCCTGGTCTGGGGTGAGGTCGAAAAAAAGACCGTGTACACCATTCTTAGCAAGCCGATCAGCCGTTGGATGTTTGTCTTGGGTAAGTACCTGGGCATGATGATGACCTTGAGTGTGGTGGTGGCCATCATGGGTTTGGTCTACACCGTGTTGTTGAGCGCCCAGCAGACCTTTCCCCCAGCCATCGTCTATGTGTCGATGGGTTTGTTGATGGTCGAGTTGATGTTGCTCACCAGTTGGGCCACCCTCTTTTCGACCTACTCCGCACCGACAACCGCCGCAGGCTTCACCCTAGCCGTCTTTGTTATCGGACATTTGGCCGACGATATATGGCTGTATGGTAGCCAACTTGAAAGCCCAGCGGCCCGCGCGATTGCCAGGGCGTTGTACTGGGTTTTGCCCAATTTCGAGATGTTCAATATTCGGGCGCAGGCGGTTCATGAGATGGCCATCCCTTGGCCAGTGGTTGTCGGCGGTTTGGGCTATGGTTTGATGTACTCAGCGGGGGTCCTGTGTTGTGCCATGTGGGTTTTTGAGCGGCGCGACCTGAAGTGAAGGCGCCCCTCCCTTGGGTGGATCTATCGGTGGGCCTGGCAAATGCTACGGTTCGGGCGGCAGTGGACCGGGTGTTGGGCTGTGGCTTGCTTGTGGGTGGCGAAGAGGTGGCGGGCTTGGAGGCTGAGGTCTCCGCTTGGTTCGGGCGTGAGTACGGGGTCGCGGTGTCTTCGGGGACCATGGCCTTGGAGCTGGGTTTGGCGGCCATGGGGCTTGGCCCTGGAGATGAGGTGATCGTGCCTGCCGTCAGCTTTGTGGCCACCCTTGGTGCCGTGCTCAGGGTTGGCGCCACCCCAGTCGTGGTCGATGTCCGGGCCGATGGGCCATGGATCGACCAAGCGGCAGTGCGGGCGGCTTGCTCTTCCAAAACAGCCGCGATTATTCCGGTGCATTTATTTGGGGTGGCGGCTCGGCTGGAGGGAGGCAATGTGCCCGTGCTCGATGACGCATGCCAAGCGGTCGCACCCGGGGGGCCCTCTTTCGGCTTGTGCACAGCCCTCAGCTTTTATCCGACCAAGGTTTTGGGGGGCTTGGGTGAGGGTGGCATGGTGCTCACCGATGATGCTGCCCTCGCAAAGCGTCTCACCGCGATGCGCCAACATGGCTCGGATCACACCGGTCGGGTGGTCGAGGTTGGGGGCACCAACGGTCGTTTGGATGCCGTCTCCGCGGCTGTACTTCGGGCCCGGATGCCGCTGATGGAAAGTGAGTTGGCCCGCCGGTCAGAGATCGCCAAGGCCTACGATGCAGTGGTGGGTGGATATGCCTTGAGGCGCCCGACCGACACCACCATGTCCACTTATGTTTTGCTGCACCCCCAGCGCGAGGCCGTCCGTGAATCTTTGGCCGGGGCGGGCATTCCATCTGCGGTGTATTATCCTTGGCTTGTGCATGATCATCCCGCCATTCGTGACCGTGTTTTGGTGCCAAGCCCATTGCTAAACGCCACCGAATACTGTTCGCAGACTTTGGCCTTACCGTGCCACGGCGGCTTGAGTGATGACGATGTTGCCCGGGTTGTCCACGCCCTACAGGTCGCCTTATGATTCAACTTTATGCCCTCGCACAAGCGCTTTCGGTCTTGCTGGGCTTGCTGGTGGGCTCATTTTTGAATGTGTGTATCGCGCGGATGCCCGAGGATCGCTCTGTGGTTCACCCGCCAAGCCATTGTCCGGCATGTGGTCACAACATTCGCCCTTACGACAATATTCCAGTGCTCTCATGGCTTTGGTTGCGGGGTCAGTGTCGTGATTGCAGCTCTAAAATTTCGGTGCTGTACCCTTTAATTGAACTCGTCGTGGGGGCCTTGTTTTGGCTGCTGTTTCGGCGTTTTGTACCCGATGTGTTTGCGCTCAATGCCCCCAGCTTGGTGACTTTTGGTCTGGCAGCGATTTTTGTATCGATGCTGGTCGCGATGACCTTCGTCGATATTCGCCATTATATTATCCCCGATCAATTGAGTATTTATGCCGTACCGGTAGGGGTTTTGGGGGTCGTCCTTGTCGCGCAACTCGGGGGCGGTCATTTGGCGCTGGCCTCAGGTTGGCGAGATTCTGTGTTGGGCGCCTTTATCGGCGGCGGGTCTTTGGGCCTGATCATGGTTGGCTATTGGGTGGTTCGCCGTGAAGAGGGCATGGGCATGGGCGATGTGAAGCTGTTGATGATGATGGGGGCATTTTTGGGCCCCCTTCCCGCCATTCCCTTTATTTTGGTCGTCTCATCGCTTGCGGGCGCTTGCGTGGGTTTACCGATGGCATTTTTGGGTAAAAAGGGCTTGCGTGTAGCGATGCCTTTCGGTCCTTTTTTGGCTTTCGCCGGCATTCTATATGTGCTTCATGGCCCAGAAATTGTCGCCATGTACTTTCCAGGCCTGTCCTTTTTACTTCAGTAAAAAGGCCTAAAAACTCTCTGCTGCCCGCAGCCTGTCTCCGTCGGGCACATCCATGCCCAGAGCGCGACAGGTATCCGCGTGAAGGCGGTCAGCCTCGGCTTGATCGCCACAGTTTAAAGGGCGAAAGTAAATGGTGTCTCGCTGTTGCGAAGGCCAATCGTAGCTGAGGGCTGGGTTGCGCAGGAGAGGCGCCCAGTGGGCCAAAAAATCTGCGGCCTCATGGGCGTTTCCGGGCTGAACAACGTAGGCCAATGTCACTTTGGGCCAGGGGCTATCGAGGGCATCTCGGATGGCCAGAAAGTTCTCAATATTGTTGCGGACCTGCATGCCGCGGGGTGCGCCCTTGACCTTGGCGTAGACCTCAGGAGAGTGGGCGTCGACGCTAAAATGGATAAACTGAAAGGTGTCTTCCGCTTGGCCAGACGCGTTTGCGAGGCGAATCAGCAATTTGGAGCGTGCTTGAGAGAAGACCACGGCGTTGGTGTGGAGTTTGAACTCTCGAAACAGCCGGTTGCCCATATTGATGGCGAAGGCGTACTCGATAAATTTATCGAAATCCGGATGAATCGTCGGCTCTCCCAGCCAGTGTGGGCACAGGTGAACATCGTCTTCGACGTCGGCCAGTCCATGGAGTGCGTGTCGCCACGTGTCCCATTCCATGAACTTTTTGGGGCTTCCGTGAGCATCATCACGCATGGACTGGCTGCACATGCCGCATTTGATATTGCAGTGATCGGTGAGCTCAAGATTGATGTGAATGGACATTTTATAGGTGGCTTCGGATGAGGGCTTCGTGACTCAAGATATTCCACGAGCACTCTTTGCATCTCGGGGTGGGTTGTCCGGCCAGCATACCCTCACGGACGCTGTTCATGAAGGGATCGTCCTGCCACACCTTGGATACCGGGGTGTTGGCGATGCTGCCACCTTGGCCTGCCAGCACACAACAGGGGCTGGTTTTTCCATCTGCGGCCACAACCAGGTAATGCCAGGCCTTGAGGCAGGGCGCAGCCTTGAATCCCTCGCCAGTCGGTATAGGCGGCATGGTGCTGCCCCTATCGATTTTATCGGGATGCATAAAGTTGTCGAGGGTGGTGACGATGCCGAGTTCGTGCGCCCGCGCCATGGCCTTTGGGGCTGAGTCGGCCACGGCCTGGCGTTGCTCCGCAGTGAGGGCCAAGGCCTTTTGGGCATCGGTGTAGGCGATGAGTGCATCGAAGTCGATTCGAAAGGCCCCGATGGCTGCAGCGAGCTCCACCATCTGGGTGAGGGTGTGGTGATTGCGGTTGGTCAGTACAAAATGGAGGGCGATACGGGGGGTCTGTACGCCAGCTCGGCGCTTGAGGACGGAGAGGCGGCAGGCATTTCGCACGGTTTTCTTGAACGCGCCAGGCTGGCCACGAAGCGGGTCGTGGGTTTGGGCGTCAGGTCCATCGATCGAGAAGTGAACCTCGTCCCAGGCCATCGCGATGAGTTGAGCTGCTAAGCTGCTGCCGAGCAAGGTACCGTTGGTGGTTAAAATACCCTCCATGCCGTGGAACTTTGCCCGTTCCATGACCGCGGGCGTGGCCTTTTTTCGAAGCAGGGGTTCTCCTCCGCCGAGTAAAAATAGGCGCTTCACCCCAATCGCGGCCGCCTCATCGACAATTTCGAGCAGTCGCTTTTCGCTGAGTTCATCAACAGGGGGGCGGTGCCGGTCGGTGGTGTCGCAGAATAGGCAGTTGAGATTGCAAGAGAGTGTGGGGTACATCTCCAGGGTCATTGGACCTTGCGGGCCTTGCTCCCATGCGACGACGCGGGCCGCGACTTGATCCGGACTTGGCATGTCTCACCGTACCATCGCGGGCGAAGAGCGTCTGAAATGCTACGGTGTATATGTGAACACCATGAAGCGAAGCCCTGGTAGTTATTTGGTCATTGAGCTGGCCAACCGGTGTTCGCTCGCTTGCGTACATTGTGCTGTCGCCGATACGGAACATCCCCATTTTGAGCAGACTGGCTACCTGGATGCACGGGTGGCGGATGCGCTGTTTTCAGACTTGGCCAAGCACAAGATTGGCTTTGAGACGTTGATTTTGTTTTGGCTGGGTGAGCCATTGCTTCACCCTGAGTTTCCTCGAATTTGGGCCAGCGCACTTCGCTCAGCTGGGGTCCAGAAAGTCTTCCAGAAGATCGAGGTCCACACCAACGCGACCCATCTGAGTCCTCGGGTCACCTCGGCTTTGCTCAACGTCGCTGCGGTGCCTTCGGTGATTCATTTTTCTTTAGATGCCGCCACCCGTGAGCGGTATCTCGCGGTCAAAGCGAAAGATCGTTTTGATGAGGTGATGGCAAATATCAGCCACTTCTTGAAAGAAAAATCAAGGCTGGGCGCTGTGTGGCCAAGGCCCGTGTTTCAATTCATCGTGGGCGAAAATAACGTGGAGGAGGTCGCTGACTTTATCGGTTTGTGCCAGGGGATGATCGCTGATGCGGGCTTGAATGTTCGTGTGGCCGCAGGGCATGTGCCTCCAGGGGACGACCCCATCATCTTTTTTCGCCAGCTGGATTGTCCAGACCCCGTGTCTCAGGCCAGACAAAACCTGATTTTTCGCGAGGCGATGGCGGCGCAAGGGCTCAGCCTCCCCGAGGTCGGTGGCGTCTCGGTCACCACGAAAGCGGTCGCGGGTGATGGGCGAGGGGTGTGCGCTGGGTTTTGGAAGAGTCCAGTCGTGAGTTGGGATGGGGCTGTGACCACCTGCACCCGAGATTCGCGTCTCGAAAATAAAGTGGGGCATCTGGGGGAGCAGCCTTTTTCAGCGCTGTGGTGGGGTGAGACCATGCGCCGGCGCCGATTTTCCGTGGCGAAAGGCGACTATAGCGGGCTGGATGGGTGCGGAGATTGCTTTATACCCAATAGCCTCAATTATACGGGCATCTCCGCCGAAGAAATCGCGCGCTACCCGGAGCCATCGTGAGGGGTGTGGTCGATAGGGTGTTGGACAAGGCCCGCATGCGTCGGGCACCAGGCCGGCCCTCACAGGTTCATATGGCGGTGACGGACCGGTGTTTTTTGCCGTGTTTGCACTGTGATATTTGGAAAAATAAAACCCCTGATCTCGATGGCGCGATTTTTGAAAACTTGATCGACCGGCTCGGGGCCTGGTGCGCACCAGCAGGGATGAACTTTGTTGGTGGTGAACCGTTGTTGCGAAAGGACCTGGAATCGCTGATGGGGCGGGCGGTTCGCAATGGTTTTGAGGTCAGCTTCAACACAAATGGCTGGTTGGTGACCGATGAGCGGGCCAAGGCCATCGCCGACGCCGGGGTGTCTGTGGCTTACGTCAGCCTGGACGGCATCGACCGGGCCACCGTAGACCACAGCCGAGGTCGGGTTGGGAGCTTTGATAAGGCGATGGAGGCCATCGACCGGCTTGATGCCTTGCCCGGGCCTCGGGTGGTGATCGCGGCGATTTTACACGGCCAAAATGCGAACGAAATGGCGGGCTTGCTCGAGTTTGTCCGCGACCGTGGTTTGCAGCTGGTGGTGCAGCCTTTGTATCAGAACTTTGGAGACAATGTTTTTGACCCCGATTGGTATAAGACCGCAGCCTTGTGGCCTCAGTCAGAGGCGGCGTTGGCGGAGATTGACAAGGCTGTCGATCTTTTGTGTGCAGAGCGTCTTCGTGGTGGCGCGGTGTGCAATAATATCGGCCAAATATCGGCCTTTAAGCGTCACTTTCGGTATCCTAGTGTGGATAACGGCCATCAGTGTAGGGCAGGGCATTCCGATCTATCCATCGATGCCAAAGGCAATGTGCGCATGTGCTATTTTCTAGATCCCGTGGCGACGGTTTTCGACGCCAGGCCCTGGCCGTTGATTTGGGATGGCGCCACCACGCTTCGGCGGCGCTGGGAGGTCAGCCGGTGCGGGCGTGATTGCAACTTATTGAACTGCAATTTTGAGGGTGGTTGAGCATGCCGTGGAAGTACTCAGATGGTTTGTCCTCTTTTAAGCCGGAAGACGACGGGGAAAAAGTGGACAAGCCGGGGCAAAAAAAACCGGGTTTCGAACGCTTTTCGCCATGGGTGACGCAGGGATTTAGGCGGGGCGCTGGGCCTCAAGGGCGCCCACTGATGCGGATGATCGCCTTGTTGGTGATCATTTCGGGTTTGGCCTGGGGTTCATCTCGGCCCAATGGCCTCAAGCGGGCGTTGCTTGGGCGCGATCACGCTCGGGTGGTCCTACCGATTGGGGTCAGCGTGGATAAGCCTCAGCCTTGGACCCAGGAGAATGTTCGGGACACCATTGCGCAGGTTCAGCCTTTGGGGCTGCTGTGTTTGCAGGGGTGGGAGGGCCTGGCCACGAATGCCGAGGGCAAGATCGTGGTGGAGGTGGTGCTCAACGCTGAAGGCGCCCAAGAAGCGGCCATATACGATCAGTCGGGGCCGGTGCCAGATGGGGTCGCGCAGTGTTTAGCTGGTGCTCTTGGTTCGGTTGCGTGGCCACTTCCGGCACAGCGTCAAGCGGTGACATTCCCTCTAAAATGACGGTACTCAGCGATGGGCTGGGTGGGTCAGTGACCTTGTAGTTGGGTCTCGATGTCGCGCAGAAGTTGTCCAGCCGGCTGGGTGCGGTGGGTGCAGACACAGCGCTTGTAGGCCTTAAACAGTTCACCTAAATATGGGTCGTCCACAGCCTTGTGCTCGAGTGGGTCGGGGTCGACCACGATGATTCCCGGGCCAGTGTAGCTGCGCCGCTCCAAAATCCCGCGAAGCCCTCTGAGCAGCAGTTGGTCTGCTTCGTCCACGCCCCGCTGCCGAAGCTCGAGGTACATGCGCCACAGATTACTCTCTGGCAGCGTTGTGCAGTTATTTGCCTGACGAACACTGATGCGCATTTCACGCTTTAAAAGTCGTGTTGGCGCCTCTTTAAGACTTGTTTGCATAACCCTTCCACCCTTGGCTTTCGCCGATTCGGACCCACCGGACAATCGTTGACGCTTGCTCCCCTGCAACCATCATCTACCGGACCGCCGCAGTGTAGCATGAGGCGGTTAGAGGTCTTTGTGTCGACGGGTGGTTGCGCTCGTATACAGCACTTTATCCCGATTGAACCTGTTATTTTTAATGGCGCAAGCTCGCTTTTAGCTTCAGTAAATCTTGCCCGAAAGGCACCGAAATGATGCGTTTATTGATATGGATTGGCCCGCTTATTTTTGGGTGTGCAGGAATGCACCATGAGCGGGGTGAGCGGGCTTTTGACGCGAGCGTGGCTCCAGTCAGGGTGGTGATGGGTGTGCCCGTGGACGAAAGGGTGCGAATAATTGTGGGGGTGCGGTCTGGCAGCGCACACGATCCGGTGGGTCAAGAGGGCCTGGCCTGGTTGACCGCACAGGCTCTTCGTTATGGCGGAACATCTGCCCACCCACCCGAGGCATTTGAAGGAGCACTCTCGGCGCTTGATGCCTCGGTGAAGGTGGTGGTGGACAAGGAGGTGGTCGGCTTTGTGGCGACGGCTCCAGCGAGCAACACCGCTCAGCTTGCAGCCTTGCTCGGAGAGATGTTCGCATCGCCCAGCTTCGATGAGGCCTCCGTAGCCGCGGCCAAACAGCGGGGGGTTGCTTGGCTGGAGAAGGGTTTGGGGTCGGCTTCGGGTCGACTGGTGGGAGACGCCATGGAAAAGTGGGTGTATCAAGGGCACCCTTACGGACATCCCGTGCAGGGGCGGTCCTCTGTGATGCCGTTATTGGGCGCCGCCGATATTCAGAATTATTACCAAGGCCGCTATGTGCGCCCAGCGATGGCGATCGGGGTGAGCGCTGGGGTTTCTGACGCGGTGGTGGTTGGCTTACAATCAGATTTGAGTCAACGCCCTGTGACCCTGTACCGCGACGTCACCCCCCGTCCAGTGGCCCCAAAAACGGCTGATAACGACCTTCGTGTCGCACAAGCTGGATCGTCGCCATGGCTAGGCCTGGCAACCCGTATTTCGGTTTCACCGGGCCACCCCGACTGGCCGGCCTTGATTTTGGCCCAGCATATTTTCGCCCAGGCCCAAGATGCAGAGGGATTTTTTAGCGGCGGTGGTTTTGGGGCTGGTCGTGGGGACAGGCTGTGGGGGGTGAGCCTTCCGTCGGTAGAGGTGTCCTCAGCAAGGCGCGCAGTCGAGGCCTTTGTGGCTGACGGTGTCACTGAAGCCTCCATGAACGCTGCCAAAGACCAGATGCTTCAGAAAATCGAGGCATCCAGTGGTTCAGAGCAGCTGGCTTGGTCTGTGACGGGCCAATTGATGGGCTGGCCAAACCCCAGGGTCGTTTTGAAGGAAGGGCTCGAGGGCTTGACGCTCGATGCCATTCGCGCCGCCATCATCACCCATATCGAGCCCAAAGATTTTCGAGCGGTGGTGGTCGATGCGGTCGCCAGCGACGAAGTGTTGGACGGGGCCTCTTTGTTTCGATAGCCGCCGTGCTACCCTGTAGCGGATTGGAGAAAGCAGATGGAAGCCGAGGACTTGGTGGGGCTAGATCGTTTAGCGTGTGCGTTTGCCCGTCAGATCGCGCGCATGCAAGCGCCGTGCATGATCGCAGTTCACGGGGCACCAGGGAGTGCAAAGCGTGAGTTTTTGCAGCGTTTGGGCACCTTGGTGGCCAATCCGCGTGCTTTGGGCTTGAGTCCTGGGCAAGAGATCTATCCGGAGATGGTTTGGTTCGATGCGTGGTCGTATTCCAAACAAGGCTCGGTGCTCGCAGGATTGGTGTCTCGGGTTGCGCGCCAGGGGCCAGGGGGAACGGCGATGGCCGAGCGAGCACGGGATGTCTGTGCTCAACTCAACCGGCTCAACTTATCGGGCAAAGCTGACACGGGTCCAAGCCCGAGCTTTTCGGCGGGAGAGCTTGAACCGGTTGAGCGTCTTCAGCAGAGCTTCGCAGCCTTGGTTCAAAATGTTCGGTCCGGTCGGCCGGGTAAGCTGATTATCTGTGTAGAAGGCCTGGACCGACTTCGGCCACAAATGCGCTGGTTGGTGCTCGACGCCATTCGTTTGATGGTGGGGTCCACAGCCGAGGTCGCGATTTTGGTGGCCATTGGTGGGCAGGCGGTTGCGATGGCGGCTCGGTATGCCGAAGGTGACCTCCCTGGGGCCAGCATAGATCAGGTATTGAGCGATCTCTTCGACCTATCATTGACCGTGCCCAGCCTTGAGGTCCGGCGGATTGCGTCCATGCTCCAGCGGCATTTGGGGACCGATGAGGCCTTGTTGCGCCAGGCCTTTGGCCCTGACGCGGTTCGGGGTTTGGCAGCGGCTGTGGCCCACAGGCCTTTGGGGTCGCCCCGGCTGGTCTATCGGCTTGTTCAGCGGGTGTTGATGCTCGCGGAATATGCGCTCGAGTCCAAGCACACACGAGAGTTGACCGAGGCGCAGTGGTGCTGGGTCATCGTCTCTGAGCGGTGGCCAGGATTTCGTCGCTTTATGATTCGGGGTGGGCGCCGGCGTTGGTCGGGCATGGGTTTGGCTGTGGGCGCTTTGGCCTCCGCTCAGACGGTATCCTCGGTTGTGGCAGATGGAGAGGTCGGCAAGATGCTCAGGGCTGACCCCCTCCTGTCGGACTACCTCAAGCTTCATGCAGATGGTTTTGAGCGTGATGCTGATGGCATCATGTGGCTAGAAAACCTGCTGTTGGCTGCGGGGCTCTAAGTGGTATCTCGGCATGGTCTTGGCCTGCGATTGGGCAGATTTGTGCTCGGAGCGGGGGCTGTGTTGCGGCCCATCGTGCCTGCAAAGCTCCTCAAGGCTTTGGATGATCGTTTTTTTGGCGCTGTGTTTCAGGTCACCCGTGTCACCAACGATAATTATGGCTACGGCACGACAATAAAGCCCAAGCAAGGCACCAAGCCCACATAGCGAGGGGTGGAGAAGAACCGATGGCAATGATGTTCGGAGATCGCATGGCTGCAGCCGTGTCGGCGGTCGGAAACTGCGCAGTGGTGGGGCTAGACCCTCACCTGGATCGCCTTCCAAGCCACCTCAAAGCCCGCTATCAATCGAAGGATGGCCAGGCGTTTCGACGAGAGGCTGCCGCGGCGGTTTTGGCCTTCAATCGCATGGTAATCGGAGCACTCGAGGGGGTGGTTTGTGCCATCAAGCCTCAGTTTGCCTTTTACGAAGCCCTCGGTGCGCCCGGGTTTGCGGTGCTCGAAGAGACATGCGCCATGGCGCGCGCTGCTGGATTGTTGATTATCGCCGACGCCAAACGGGGAGATATTTCCTCCACGGCCGCAGCGTACGCACGCTCCGTTTTGGCGGCGGATGGTCCTTTTCACGCCGACGCCATCACGGTAAATCCGTGGATGGGCGCCGACACCCTCGACCCATTCATTGAGGAGTGCGGCCGCTCAGATGGCGGCATCTTTGTGCTGGTCCGCACCACCAACCCTGGCAGCAAGTTTCTGCAGCACCACGGCGACCCGTTTGCTGCGTGGCGGGTGGCAGAGGCCCTGGCTGAAAAGGGCGCTCAGTTGGTGGGGAGCAGCGGCATGTCCAGCGTGGGCGCTGTGGTCGGTGCGATGACGGGCGACGAGGCGGCGACCTTGCGCACAATCATGGGGGCTGCGTGGTTTTTGGTGCCCGGTGTGGGGGCTCAAGGCGGCAGTGAAGCCGACGCGGTCGCCGGGGTGCGGCATGACGGCATGGGCTGTTTGGTCAACTCCAGCCGCGGCGTTCTGTATCCTCCGCCCAAAGCGCGGGAGATATACGATGCAGATCCGGCGGCGTGGATCGCCACAGAGGCTGCTCGGCACGCGGCGCGATTTGGGGTCGACAAATAGCCCGATGAGCTTAGGCTTCCATTTAGAAGAAATGGAGTTTGTATGCGTAATATTCTTGGCTTGATGGTTTTGTCTCTTCAATTCGCTTGTGGTGGAGCCGGCGGGTACAACGGTTTGCTCAGCGATGGCATGAAAAATGAGGGCTTGGAGGGGGTTCGTTTGGTGGCCCGCTCGCAGCCTCAGAGTAGAGACCTGACCTGCCGGGTTCAAGAGGCCACGACCACCAAAGGCGGTGCCTTCTCTTTTGATAAGCTGTGCCGGGACCAGTCGTATGTTCTCAGTGTGCCTGAGCTAAACCTCCATTTGTCCGGTGGAAACACCATCATTGGAGGAGAACAAGAGGCTCCGGGAACGCACAGTGCTTGGCGGGCGCCCGATGGGCAGGGTGTATTTAAGTTATTTGGCCAAAAGGTTCTGCCGGTACCAACGTTTTCAGATGTGGCCAGAGATGAAACCCTCGACGGCACCCCCATCGTGTACCCAAGCATGAAGCCTACCGGCCGGGTCATCACTATCGGTGAAGGGCAACATTTAATTATCTCCGGAAAAAATGAGGTCAAAGGCCAGCGACTTCGGGCTTTGGTGCCCGCCCCAGGCCGGCAACGCTTGGCTTCTGGATTCATCACCGATCATGTGTATATCGGGGTGCGCCTCGATGGCCGGGGGCTGGAGCCGGTCGCCACGGAGATCGATTCAAAAAAGGTTGTCGATGTATTGATTCGCGGCGAAGGTGTACGGTTTTTGGCACATGACGCTGTGGCCCCTGGCCGGTACGCGTTGATGGCCGATGGCGATGCACGGGTGACAATTATCGATTTTGGTGTGAGTCAAGTCCCTCAAAAATAGGGCACAGGGCTGGCCATTCCGATAGGCAGTCGTCATGAATATCATGGTTACAGGCGGTTCTAGGGGCATCGGCCGTGCGATTTGTGTGCAACTTGCGGCACCGGGTCGAAGGATCCTGGTGAATTATTTGCGCAACGAAGAGGCTGCCGAAGAGACGGCCCGCTTGGTGCGCGCAAAGGGGGCTGAGGCCATCGTGATGGCGGCCAATGTGCGATCCGAGAAGGATTTGCGTGCGCTTGCTGGCGCCATGGACTCTGTTGATGTGCTGGTTCATAATGCAGCCATTGGCGCCCTTCGCCCCTACGATAAATTGCGCGCGAGCCACTGGGACTTGACCCTGGAGAGCTCGTTACGGCCATTTTGGTTGCTTACCAAGCTCGTCAATCTCGCCGAGGGAGCTTCGGTCATCGGTCTGTCTTCACTGGGCTCTCGTCGTTTCACACCGGGATATGCCGCGATGGGTGCAGCTAAAGGTGGGATGGAGGCGCTCACCCGTCAGTTGGCGGTCGAGCTCAGCCCACGGAAAATCCGGGTCAACACCGTCTGTGGTGGGCTGATTAAGACCGACACCTTGGATTATTTTCCAGACAAAGAGCGGATGATTGAGTTTGCGATTGAGCATACGCCTCTTGGGCGGTTGGGTCAGCCCGAGGACTTGGCCAGAGTGGTCGGATTTTTATGCAGTCCAGACGCGGCTTGGGTCACCGGGCAGGTGATAGTCGTTGATGGAGGTTACTCGGCGCTATAGCCGGATAACCAGTGTTTTAAGTGGAGGGAAAATGACTGTTGTGAACCTAGACCTGAGTGGAAAGACAGCCTTGGTTGCTGGGGCATCTGCGGGGATTGGTCGGGCGACCGCACTGGCCTTGGCGGCATCTGGGGCTTCGATAGTGGCCCTGGCGCGGCGCAGAGATCGGCTTGAGGCCTTACTTCCAGAGCTTTTGGCCGCCGGTGCGCCCAGTGCAGTCGCCTTGGTCGCCGATTTGGACGACACCGCGGCGACCGCTGCCGCAGTTTGTGGGTTGAACGCTCAGATTTTGATCAACAACACCGGTGGGCCTCCCGGTGGAAAACTCACCGAAGCGAGCGCTCAAGACTTGGCTGTTGCCTTCCGTCGGCACGTGATCGGGGCTCAAACCCTGATGCAAGGGGTGCTGCCATCGATGCAGGCGGCCGGATATGGTCGCATCATCAATGTGTTGTCCACTTCGGTGCGAGAGCCCATTCCCAATTTGGGGGTTTCCAACACCATCCGTGGGGCGATGGCCAGCTGGGCCAAGAGTTTATCCAAGGAACTTGGGCCGGGAATCACCATCAACAATGTACTGCCTGGTTTTACCGATACCGAGCGGCTGAGCAGTCTCCAAGCTGGGGTTGCAAACCGGACCGGCCTGAGCGAGAGTGCCGTGATGGCGGGCTGGGTTGCGCGTGTACCCGAGGGCCGGTTGGGCCGGCCAGAGGAGCTCGCGGCGACGATCGCCTTTTTGGTTTCTCCTGCGGGAGCGTATATTCGGGGTCAGAGTCTGGCGGTTGACGGTGGCCGCCTCAACACCATTTAGATTGAGGTTGTGCCATGCAGTTTGATGTGTTTTTCTCGGTCTCTCAAACGCCCGTCGATGGGTTCACCCCTTCGGAAGCGGAGATGTTTTCGAATTTTTTCGCCCAGGTCAAAGCTGCCGATGAGCTTGGCTACGGTACAGCTTGGGTCGCTGAGGCCCATCTCTCTACTCAGGTTCAACAGCGACACGAAAATGCAGTTGTGCCGCATTGGAAGGGTGAAATAGGGCTCAACACAGATATTTTTCAGCTCGCGCACCTGGTGTTCTCTCGGACAAAAAGAATCAATGTCGGCGCGGCGGTCATGAACTTGGTGTGCAATGGTGGGCCTATCGCTCGGGCAGAGCAGGTCGCCGCGTTTTGTACTTTGCATGGGCTCGATCCTGATGAAAAACGGAAACTTTGCATCGGATTTTCGGCAGGGCGCTTTGAGTTTATGAATCGGGCCTATGGTGTGGTGCCACGGGACTCGGTAGAGGCCGCTGCATGGCCTGCACTTCGCGGCTTGGTGTTCGCCGAGGCGTGTGAGATATTCTTGCGTTTGCTGCGCGGTGATGCTTTGTCCAGTGAGGACGTCCGCGAAACATGGTTGACCCGTGAAAACTTTCGCTCAGATGCGGACTGGTCTAAGGTTCAGGCTGCTGCAGGAAAGGAAGATGCGGCGCGTATACCCATCGACCGGCGCTGGGTTTTTGATGTGCTCAAGGTTATTCCCGGCCAGTGGCGGCGAGAACTGCTGGACCTGGTGATTGGCAGTCATGATCCAAAGCTGCAAGCGGATGTAAACCAATATCACCCGGTGAAGGTTTTCAACTTATCGATCACCAGCCCTGAAGTGATCGATGCCACCCACGAGCGAATGGCTGACTGCTACCACCCCGATGGTGGCGCGTGGGAGCGGCAGGACATGCCACGCACTGTGATGGTGTTCATTAATGATCAGCCTGGGCTTAGCCCTGAGCAGCAGAGTGCTGCAGCATCCAAAGAAGCGTCGGCTGCCTTGGGTGCATATTGGACGGCACTCGAAGGCACCTTGGACCCCAACAAGGTCGCCCGTGCGGCAAATAATGCCATCATTGGCAATCCTGATGAGATCGCTATGCAGGTGCGAGAGCGCTTTGATCCTCAAGATAGGCTCATGCTTTGGTTCGATTTTTTCAATCACGACTCAGACCGGGTTGTGGCAAATATGGAGGCTTTTAGGCACAAGGTCATTCCGTTGGTGAACGGATGAGCCACAAGCCGTCTGCCGTTTCACCAGGAAGACCAGGGGCCGAAATATACCCAAACAGCCCGCTCGGTGAGCATCTTGAGGGCATACCCACCGGCCGAGATGTAGAGTGGGAACCCCTGATTGACTACCGGCGAAACGGGGTGAGCGAAACCACGATTCATGGCGCGGTGGCTTGGGCCTCGGGTGGGGAGTTGATTCACAGTTTTGGTGGGAATGTGTTGTGCTATGGCCGCAGCATGATGAAACCCATCACGATGAAGATTTTTTCCGAGGGGCTCGATGGGGTTTTTACCAGCGAGCAAAAAGCCATCTCAGTGGCCAGTCACAACGGCGACACTGAGCATGTGGCAGCGGCGCAGTCGATTCTTTCCGAGTCGGAATGGAGTTTGATGCAGACGCCGCTGGATGTGCCTTTGGTACAGTTTGGGCGCCAAGTACGGCGAAAGCGACGGTGGTATCACTGTTGTTCGGGCGAACATGCGGCCATCTTGCGCGGCTGTCGGCAGAAGGGCTGGGGACGTGTTGGCTACACCTTGCCGCATCATCCATTTTTTCCGGCGTTTATCGATGTGCTCCGGCGCACCTTGGGGCCTGATTGGGAGCCCAAACGTGTAGCGCGGGATGGCTGTGGCTTGCCGACGGTCTCAAACACCGTGTCGGAATTGGCCCTGCTGTATGCCCGCTTGGTGGTAGAAAAAGACGACGACTGGATATGGGGTGCCATGACAAAGCATCCAGATTTGGTGGGTGGTTTCAATCGCCTAGACTCGACCATCATCAAGGCAGGGGCGGGGCGTGTGATTGCCAAAGAGGGGGCGGATGGTTTGTTGGGCATCGCTGTTGAGCACCCAGATTACCCCCAGGGTTTGGGGATAGTTATCAAGATTGCACACGGATGGAACTCAGGTGCGACCTGGTATATTGCACGATCTGTTTTGGGCGTTTTGGGCATAGAGTTACGAAACCCGTACCCGCTTCATCGCCAAAAAGCCTTCATCGTGCCGGGTGTTGTGCCGCCAAATCTACTCCACAAATTGGAGCAAACGCCGACTTGGGATGAGTGGGACCCGGACGGTGACCGGTGGTACTACGATTGGCGCCGGTATTTGCCAGAGGTCCAAAAATGAGCACAGTGTTGGGGAATTTTATTGGGGGCCAGTTTCAGCCGGCTGCTTCGGGCAATACGCTCGAGAATCGGTCTTCGGTCACCGGTGATCTGCTGTGTACGATTCCCCGCTCAGGGGTTGAGGATGTGGCAGCGGCGGTAGATGCGGCCAAGGCGGCTGCAGGGCCGTGGGCAAAGTGGTCGGTGGCTGAGCGGGCAGATTTATTGGAGGCTGTGGCGGCTGCCATAGAGGCCCGAACTGAGGAGGTGGCGGCGGTCGAGTCTCAGGACACCGGAAAACCCCACAGGCTCGCGGCCACGGTCGATGTGCCTCGGGCGGTAGCGAATTTTAGGTTTTTTGCTTCGGCAGCTCGCCAACATCACGATGGGTGTCACGAGATGCCAGGGGCGATCAACTACACGCTCAGACGGCCGGTGGGTACGGTGGGCTTGATTACGCCGTGGAATTTACCGCTGTATTTGTTGAGTTGGAAAACGGCACCAGCGTTGGCCATGGGCAATACGATTGTGGCGAAACCGAGCGAGTTGACCCCGATGAGTGCGAGTCTCTTGGCGGAGATTCTGCACGAGGCGGGGCTTCCTCCGGGGGTATTCAACCTGGTACACGGCCTCGGTGGGGAGTGTGGCCAGGCGATTGTCGAGCATCCGGGGATTGGAGCGATCTCTTTTACAGGAGGGAGCACCACCGGTGCGGTGGTCGGACGGACAGCGAGCGAGCGATTCAAAAAGCTGAGTCTTGAGTTGGGCGGAAAAAATTCCACCGTGGTGTTTGATGATTGTGATCTCGACAAGGCAGTCGCGGGTGCGGTGCGCGCGGGGTTCGCCAATCAGGGCCAGGTGTGTCTTTGCGGCTCTCGGGTTTTGGTCCAGCGGGGTATATTTGATGCCTTTTTGGCGCGCTTTGTGGCCGCAGTATCCGAGATGGCTGTGGGCGACCCGAGCGACCCAGATGTGCAGATGGGTGCTCTGATTTCGGTGGATCACAGAGAAAAGGTGGAGGCCTATATAGCGCTCGCTCAAGAAGAGGGCGGAAAGGTTGCTACGGGGGGGGAGCGCCCCAGGTTTGGCTCACCCTTAGACGCCGGCGCATTTTTGAGGCCAACGGTCATTACCGGGCTTTCGAGTGCTTCGCGGACCTCGACCGAGGAGATTTTTGGCCCTGTGGTGACGGTGCATTCTTTCGAGGATGAGGCTGAAGCCTTGGCCATCGCAAATGGGGTTGAGTATGGCCTCGCCGCAAGCGTGTGGACCTCGGATTTGGGTCGCGCTCATCGGGTTTCGGCCGCTTTAGATGTTGGCATGGTCTGGGTGAATACGTGGTTGTTGCGAGACCTGCGGGTGCCTTTTGGCGGAATCAAGGCCAGTGGGGTTGGTCGAGAAGGCGGCGGGCACAGCTTGTCATTCTTTTCGGAGCCCAAGAATATTTGTATCGCCCTCGATTAAACCTCTTTTGGGCGGAGGCCAGCCAAAAACCGGCTGGGGGTGGATGGGCCCGATCTGTCTTGGTCATAATGGGATAAAGTGAGGGTTTTTTTGGCGCGGGTCAGGGCAACATAAAAGACCCGTCGGTCTTCCTCTGTGTCATTGGCCTTGATGCTATGCCAGGAGGGAAATTTTCCGTCGACCATACCAGGCACATAGACATGGTCGAACTCCAGGCCTTTGGCTTGGTGAATGGTGATGACGCGCACGCCCTCTGAGTCGTCCAGGAGGTCTTGTTCTCGGGCGAGGGCAGTCGAATCGAGTGCGTGGCGGGTGGCCTCGATGGGTTCGAGCTTTGGGTTGTCCAGTTTTGCGATGCGCGCGGACAACTCACCGAGGTTGTCCAGTCTTGGGCCTTGGAGCTTTTTCCGGTAAAAGGCGAGCAACCCGCCTTCGTGGAGGATTCGGTGGATGAGCACGCCCGGGCGTTCGTTTGTGGCTGCCCATTTGTCGAGGGTGGTGCGTAGGCGGCTAAAGGTGGGGGAGAACTGTTGCATGATCTGTCGTCTGAGGCCGCGGTGGGGGGCAGCGAGTGTGGCCAGGTGCTTGAGCAGGAGCACGGTGGTTTTGACGTCGTCGATGGCGCGGTGCGTGGGTTCGACCTCCAGGTCGAGGGCTGTTGCCAGGTCCCCCAACCGGTAGCTGTCCATCTTGAGCAGACGTCGGGCGTAGCGAAGAGAGTCAAAGTGGATGGGCAGAGCCATGGGCGTGCCCAGCCGTGCGCTGTGGCTGGTGAGCATGCGAATATCGAAGCGCAAGTTGTGGCCGGCGATGGGGGTGTCGCCGATAAAGGCCTGTAGCTCAGCAAAGACCTCGGCAGGGTCCCGGCCTTCTTCGGCGAGTTGTGCGTCGGAGATGCCGTGAACACTTTGTGAGTCGCCAACGGTGCCGGTGGGCTGGATGAGGGCTTGAAAGCTGTCGGTCATCTCGCCGCAGCGCACGCGGATTGCGCCGACTTCGATGACTTCATCGGTGTGAGGGTCGATGCCTGTGGTTTCGGTGTCGAGCACCACATAATCTTCGCAGTCGAGCCCCCACAGCGGGTCGTGGTGGTCCACGATGGTGGTGTCGAGCATGTCAACCAGACGCAGGCCGGCCTCGGCACCATCTTTGCGCAGTCGGCTCAGGGTGTGCTTGCCAACGCCTTTGACCATTTTGATAGAGACGCGGTGTG
>DBIS01000327.1 GCA_002296975.1 Deltaproteobacteria bacterium UBA796
TCGGCATCAGCATCGGCATCGGCATCGGCCGAACCCAAGCCGGAATCATCCATCTTTACATTACAACCAACAGCCATCATCGCTACAAAGGCCAACCAAGAGATGCGCATAAAAAGACTCCTTTATTTGCCCGTGATATCTGGGCGTGGCCGAAGCCTAACAGAGCATCCAATCACCGCAAAAAAAACACCGTCCGACCGCGCTATTTCGACAATGTGATCGGATAACGAAACTGCATTCCATCGGGCATATCGTGTGCTGAAAAACCCACAAAGCCCAGTTGGGCGCGCATACAATCCAAGGTGGACGCATCGAGCCCCCCCCCGTCGAGCACCGCTACCGCTTGGACACGACCGTTACAGGCCACGGTGATATTGAGTTCGACCACAGTCTCGGGCCACCCCCCACCGAAGCACACACCCAAGGCCGGTAGCGCTGCCGCCATTGGCGACCGGATCTCCTCGAGGCTCAAGCCTAAAGAAGCCTGTACATCTGGCACATCATCATCCAAATCATCCAAACTTGGACCGGCCAAACAAGGCTTGGCTTTGGGCATGACCCCCACAGTGATCTTGGAAACGGCCTGTCTTGGCCTATGGGGCGCCCGCCGGCTGCCAGCGCGCTTTTTCTGAACGCGAACACCGGCCACCCCATTTCCGACCACCAAGACTTGACCCACTTCGATGCCATCGTTCTTGAGCCCATTCCAAGCCATCAAATCAGCCACGCTCACCCCATGCGCCGAGGCAATCACCGTCAAGGTGTCACCCCGAACCACGGCGTAGGTTTGCTCAGCAGGTGGCGCATCAAGCCAATCACAGGCAGAAAAAGCCACCAAAAATATAAAGCCGATGAAAGTCATGCGCAGACTGTATTTACCCGGTGGGGTTTACTCAACCCTGAGGTTGTCCACGCTCACAGCGGTGGTCCGACTCGGATCGCCAACATCGCTCAAAAAGAATGAAATCGTCGCATTCGACCCGACGCTGTTGAATCGACTCAGAGTATGGGTGCGCCACTCGGCGGCCTGAGCATCGACCATGCCGGGAAATGGCATGGGATGCGCCCCATCGATACCCACCCGACTCACCGAGCTTATCTCCTCAAAGACGACCCCTTGCTGACCGTGGACCATCACCAAAAAACTGTCATCGTAAATATCACCATCAAAATCGGTGAACTCCTCAGACACAAAGCGGAAGTCGAAGCGTAAATTCGCGGCGCTCACCATCGGGAAGGGTTGAGATGTGACATAGCTGGAGGTTGAGCCCACCGCAGCGTTTCCCAGCACCTCTCCAGTGGACATAAGCAACCGTGATTTTCCGTCGGTGGCATCCGTGGCCCCAGCCGACTCTTCGGTGATGGCCACATCTCCAAATCCGATGAAATTATCGGTAAAATAAGTGTACTGACACGGCGTACCTTGGGTGGTCGATGGGCTCTCGAAGCTCAGATTGGGGTTGCCAGCGACGGTGTCTTCATAGGGGCCGGTGTGAAATTGCCACCTGGCGCTATCACCCGCAATATTCATGCGGATGATCACTTCACCCGCCACATCGTAGGGGTCGAGGGGCGCAAAGCCGACAACAGTCGTTCCGCGACGCTCAAAAGAGACCATCTCGCCATCGATGCCCCAACCATTGGAGGTAACCTCGAAGTCCTCGATATCGGCTCGGGGGTAGCCCGCCTCCAAAAAGGCGATGATGGGCGTGTGGACACTGACGTTCCCGGCCTCTGGGGGCGGGATGGTCTGAACCACCGCCTCACTTCCCACCCCGGTCACACCTTCCGCCTTGCAATCCCCCCATGCATCCACCGCTGACGACGCAGCCACCTCACCATGTTCACCACCGACCGTGACAAAACCATGGTCAGACTTGGACTCACAACCAAGCGAATAAAGACCCAAAATTGCCGACAAGAACACGGACCGCATCACACCTCACACCGACATATCATACCGCGAAAGCCAAACTTTCGGCAGTGATAAAGGCCATTGTTAGGTAAAAAATTTATTCAAAAAACACCGTGTCGAGTGGGTCGTCCCGCCAATCGCAATGCACATGGGTTTCGTACAGCTTGGTGAAGCCCGCACCCAAGTCCTCACACAGATCCGCGAGATCGGGGAGACTGAGGACCGACGAGCGAATATCGGCGGCGTCACCGTACATATGCCGGCTGTACTCTGCGCCCCCAACACCAGCATTATAACCTACGTTTCGATAACCAGAATTGATGGTGAGCGAGCCCCCACTGGCCTCTCGGACCGACTGTAACGAGGCCACGGCATGAACCTGAAACAAGCCATACTGGCCCTTGGTAGCGTTCATAAACTCATCGAACACAAAATTAGGTGCCAAAGATGCGCCGTGGTTTTGGCCAGACAAATCGATAAAATGGGTAGGCTTTGAATACTGAATATTGCCCTGATAAGGGTCGGGATAAGCATAATCCTGGCCCATCCCATCATGAGCCTCGACCACCACAAAACACGCAGTGTAGTCCGACAGGGGCCCTGGGTAGCATACTGTTTGGCCTGAAGCGGCCTGACCGGTGTCATCGGCAATCGGCAAGGGAGCCCCGGTGTCCTCGATGAACGGCGGACTGATCACCCCAGGGTCATACTCTCTTTCGCCCTCTGGCTCTTCGGGCTGAGGGGTTTTACTGGAGCAACCCAAGGCCAAGGCGATGCACAAGGTCATCGACATGCCCGCTGGAGACCAAAAACCAAGATACATGGGCCTATACTCCGGTGTCACCGGTATCGGCCTGACCATACACACGGTCCTCGGCGCACCCGTCTCCGCTGCGGTGGCTTCCTTTTTCACAGTCCACCATATTGCCTCCACATGCCCCCAAGGTGGCCAAACAAAGAACAGCCAATGCGCGATAAAACATGCGACCTCCGGCCAATATGCTAAACGACCTGCACCACAACGCCCACCTCTAAGATAGACTGTGATGTCGATTTATGAACGTTCCCGCCCCATTGCTGCCCCTTTTCGACGATGGCTTCATCACGGCCGTGACACGACCATTGATGAGCGGAAAAGAGGCCTCGGTCTATTTGGTGGAGACCCACGAGGGCCAATGTGTGGCCAAGGTGTACAAAGAGGCCAACAACCGGTCTTTTCGCCAGCGCGCCGACTATACCGAGGGTCGAACGGTGCGAAACACACGCCAACAGCGGGCGATGTCTAAGGGCTCTAAATACGGCAAGTCCTTGATTGAGGCCGAGTGGCAACAGGCAGAAGTGTCGGCGCTGTACCGGCTGCACGCGGCGGGTGTGCGGGTGCCCACCCCATTTCATTTTAGCGACAATGTGCTGTTGATGGAGCTGATCACCGATGAGCATCAGCAGCCTGCGCCACGGCTTTGGGATGTGACCTTGAGCGCATCGGCGGCCAACACGCTCCACCTTCATTTGGTGCGTCAGTGCGTGCGAATACTGTGCGCCGGCATGGTTCATGGGGACTTGAGCGAGTACAATATCTTGATGGCAGCAGATGGGGCGGTCATCATCGATCTGCCTCAGGCAACAGACGCTGCGAACAACCGAAACAGCGAACGGCTATTTTTGCGGGATTTACAGAACCTCAAAAACTATCTGGGTCGTTTTTCGCCGAGTATTCTCAAGACCCAATACGGGCGTGAGATTTGGGCGCTGTACGAGGCTGGGCGGCTGGAACCCGAATCAAAGCTGACTGGGCGGTACAACCCCAGCACCAGACAAGCCGACACCGCCAGCGTTATCGCCGAAATCCAGGCCGCTGCCGCAGAGGCGAGCGAACAGCCGATGAGCGCATACCAACTCAAAAAGCTCAAAAAGGCCGAGGCGGCCAAAGCAGACAACGAAAGGGCCGAGCAGGCCGCAATCGATCGGGCCCTGGCGAGAGCCAAAGCTGGGCCTAAGTCTAAGCGCCAAGGTGGCGAAAAGCAGGGTGGCGAGGGCAGAGGCAGAGGTGGACGCGGTCGGCGTGGTGGCGGCGAAAGGCAGGGCGGCCAGCGCCAAGGTGGCGAGCGGCACGGCGGCCAAAGGCAA
>DBIS01000149.1 GCA_002296975.1 Deltaproteobacteria bacterium UBA796
TGAACAAACCAGAGCCCGTCTGCCCGGGCTGTAGCGCAAACCAATTTGAAGACCCAACCCCCGACCCTCGTGTCGCCGTCATGGAGCGCTACAAAGGCTCTCGCATGACCGCCAAGGATGCGGCACCTTCCAAGTTGGCCTTCGCCGTGGAGGAGAAGAAGTCCTCTGACTCAAGCGAAGAAGACCTTGAAGATGAAGTAGATACTGATGTGGATCTCGATGAAAACGAGGGCGACTCACCTCCCGAAGAGCCTGTCGAATAAAGCGTTTAGTGACGCCGACCTTCTTTCTTTAGGAGGTCGGCGAGTACTCCGCCTCTGAGCGCGGCCCATCTAGAAGCTCCACCGATACCAGGGTCAATCCTTGCGACGGAGCCGTTGGCCCTGCCTTAGACCGATCCCGAGCTTCGCGGATGCTTAAAACCTGTTCTGGTTTAAAGTTTCCGTGCCCCACACGTGCCAAAGTACCGACCATGATGCGGATGTGGTGGCGTAAAAACCCATGCCCTACAAATTCGATATGAAGCTCATCTGCTTCTTTTATGAGTATCTGGCCGCCATTGATGGTCCGGATTGGCGTGTTGGCTGAACACCGTGCCGCCCGAAAACTGGTGAAATCATGTTGACCGACAAGGTGCGGCATGGCCTCCTGCATCGCTCCGACATTCAGAGGCCGCTTGACATGCCATACAAAGGGCGAACGGAAAGGGCACCCAGACACGCGGTTGAGAATTCTGTACCGGTACAGCTTTTGTTTGGTCCAGCCTCTCGGTGAGAAGTCATCGGGCATCATCGTGGCGCTCAAACACACGATATCGTCAGGCGTATGTCGGTTAATACCGGCGACAACCTGGAACGGTTTTCTCGGTACAGGCAAACGGAAAGCAACTATCTGGGCTTCGGCGTGCACCCCAGAATCAGTCCGGCCTGTCGCCTGTACGGGCAAAGGCCCGGTCGCCCCACACAGCGCACCCAACGCGACCTCAACTTCGGCTTGAATGGTGCGCACATCGGGCTGCAACTGCCAACCTGCATACGCTGTTCCGCGCCACGCAAGGGTTGCCGCCCACATCTGGCCGGAGCTCTCCCGCATCTGCTTAATGGTCTAGCTTCAACCCGATGGTCAGGGCGTCACCCGAAAAGGACAGCCCCGCATCGTCGCCAATAAGTTGTTTACGCCACTGCACCGTGATGTATGTGTCTGTAATACCCGAACCGACCTGGAGGCGACTCGCCCGCTCTGGCTGGAACACATCCAACAAAATGTGGGCGCCGACGGTGGTGTGGGTTCCAGACTTGCTGCCGCTCAGGCTTCCGCCACCCGTCCACTCTTCACTCCAAAACCAATAGTCATATCCAAAGCCAACAAAAGGAACGACAAACTGCTCTGGCAACACATCCAAACGAAAAGTGGCATCCACAGCCAATGGATAGGCCTTTAAGGTGTCTTCCTCAGCGGATTTATTCCCGTCGATGTCTACCCGTTTACCCGTATTTTTATAATAGCCGGCAGAGCCAGTCAACCCGATGAGGTCAAAAGCCGTCACCCCATATTTGAGCCACACAATATCATGGCCTGTGTCGCCAAACACCTGATTGATATTGGGGTCTGACAAGGTCATGCCACCATATCGGACCTCAAAAGTCCGCCCAATAAAGTCGTCGAGGGTGCTGCCCTTCTGTGGCCACTCACTGTCCACCTCGGCCTTGGCATCCATCGATATCAAGCCCATGCCCGCCATCAGCACCAACATGGACGACCGGCGACGGCTAAACCCGAATAATCCGCCGCAGAAAGCCAAAATTCCGAGTGGATATCCACCCGAGCTGGCGCAGGCGTATCCACCTTTCTCTCCAGCCAAATCCGAAACACCAAAAGTCTCTCGTGGGCGTTCGCTGATCACATCACTCATTTTACTCTCCTGGCCGGCCATATCATAAGCCCGTATCGCCACATAATAGCTGACCCCGTTTGTAAGGGGCTCAATCGTAATTGTCTTGTCCTTTCCCGGGCTCGCACTCACCCGAAGCGGCAAATTGAGGGCCGCACCACTGACATCTCCATCAACCCCCACAAAGCCAGGACCTTCCGTTGGAAAATCATTGGCCTCGAATGGCTCTGCGCTCAGATACAAGGCATAGTGACTTAAATCCTCGTCATTGATGCCGTTTAGAGAGACGATCAGTCGCGTGTCGCCAAAGCCCACATCTGCATTGCGCAAGCGAACCTTGGTGGGTGGGTTGTCTACGTTGACCGAAGTGGAGTCATGGCCTTTGGCGCCGTCACTGTCCTCGACCACAATCCGGAGAATATTATCACCCTCCTTAAAGCGATCGTCGATCTCGAACGAGGCCGTCACCGCCTCTCCCGCACTGACACTGCCAGAGGCCACCACCGCACCGCCACCATTTGACTTGGCACCTCTTCGAGCGGTCCAATCACCCGCGGTGTCACTGGTGAAGCTTACAGATACACGCTCACCATTCAGAGCAGCCGCCGGCGTAGCTGGGCTAGAAACCACCCAGGGGCGATCGGTCATGATGTGTAAATCGCCCGAGTCTGTGCCTGCAAAAAGGTAGCCCGCGACAACACCAAACTCGACCACGGACCCTGCGCCTTTGGAGAATGGAAAGCCTCCGATTTGCTCAGACTTGGGCACACCAGCCGACGTATCGAGACCAAAAAATAAAATTTCATCGCGTTCATCATCGGCGACCACAAACCATGCCTCGTCGAGGCTGGCAGCAATAGCACTCGCACCGTCCACCCCTTGGTCTTCGCCCAGAAAAAGCGACAAGATATTCGACCCATTTTGAAACTCGACCACCCCAGACCGACCGCCTGCAACGAACACACGGCTGCCACCAATCAGCTCAATATCAGAGGTCTGTGAAGCGCTTGGCGCACCTTGTTGACGGGTTGCGCCACCCGCCCCAGCTGCGACTTTTGAAAAGCTCGCCCCCCCATGTGAGAGGTAGACATAAGAGAGGTTGGCCTCCATATCTTCCACATTTTTGTAGCTCAAA
>DBIS01000213.1 GCA_002296975.1 Deltaproteobacteria bacterium UBA796
CTCACACGGTTCTCATGGCTCTCACGGCTCTCATGGCTCTCATGGTTCTCACGGCTCTCATGGCCAGTGGTGAACCAACTCATTTTAACGGTCACGCGCGCCTGTAATCTCCGGTGCAGCTATTGCCCGACCGCCAAAGACGGTTGGCCATCGCTCACACCCGACGATGCCCGCCAGGCCGTGCGCTTATTCTCCGAACAATATGGTGGCGGGGCGATTAAGATTTTTGGTGGCGAGCCATTACTGGTCCCCGATGTTGTCAGAGCCGCCATGGAAGAGGCCCGAGGTCGACCCAATATACGTTGGGTCTATCTCTCCACAAACGGTCTCGGCTTGGACCAGAAATGGCTCGACTTCATGAGCCACTATCCCAAAGGAATCCTGACGATATCAATGGATGGCACCCCCAAGGACCACCGTGCCCAAAGGCGCGCGAACGACCCTTCGGTGCCTGACAGTTATGCTCACCTGATGGATATCCAGGGTGCACTACTCAAAACACCCCGGGTGGTCATCACCCAAACCATCGCACCCTCCACTGCCGTTCGGGCAGCGGAAAACCTGAACCACCTGATGGGGCTTGGCTTTTGGAGATTTAACTTTTTGCCCGGCTACTATATCCCGTGGCGCAGCCATCAATTGAGCGCCCTCGAGCAGTCTTTCGGTGAAATGGCCGACCTAATAACAGAGCGCTGGGCCCAGATGGAGCGAACCTATGTGCGCAACCTCTTCACCCTGGCCCCCACCCCCTTCTTCAATACCGGGCTTGTGGTCGACGCTGACCGCACCATCCACCCATCCAATGTGGGACTCTCTGGCGCCCTCGACCACACCCGTGATCAAACCATTATTGGTACACTCGACGACCCTCCTGACGCCCAGGCCCTCTTGGATGGGGCAAACCGGGTATCCGCCCTGCTCGACACAGCCCTTTCTAAGCATGTGATGCACTCCACCCAGGCTGTCGATGCCCAGTTAACTCAGTTTTGCCGTGGACTTTACCCGCATTGGGCCCGCTATAAGCGGCGAATGGCGGCGGCATGAGCGAAGCCACACAAGTCTCCGAATTGGGCCTAGATGATGACGCTACACCTTGGATCGGGCCTGGCGGTGCGGTAATGGAACGGCTGGAGTTGCACCTGACCTACACCTGCCCAGAGCGGTGCGTGTTTTGTTCAGAGGCCCACCGAATGGAGAAGTACAACCCCTTTCCCGTCACCTGGGGTCGCGTGGCATCTATTCTTCGAACACACGCAGCCCGGGGTGTGACCGCGGTTCACCTCACCGGTGGTGAGCCCACGATCCACCCTCGTTTTGTCGATGTGCTCAAGCTGGCTAAAAAGCTTGGCATGCGGACCTCCGTTGGCACCATCGGCACCATGCTGCGGCGTCCCGATTTTGCCGCATCTGCCCTGCCCTACCTCGACGAGGCTCTGTTCTCAATTCATGGCCCCTCCGCCGATATACACGACGCCATCACCGGCAGGGACGGAAGCTTTGCTCAAGTCACCGAAGCACTAAAACTCGCCGTCGCCCATCGCCCAGGATTTGGGACCTTCGTGAACACCGTCATCACCGCCGCCAATATCGACCACCTGGCTGACACGGTAGATCTGGTTCAGTCGATGGGGGCTAGCCTGATCATTATCTCCAATACCACCCCGGAAGGCCATGGCGAAAACCGCTATCAAACCTTGGCGGTGCCCCTCGAAAAGCTCGCTGCAATACTGCCGACCATCCCCGCCAAAGCAGGCAAGGCCATCGTTCGTTTTTTTGGCGTGCCCATGTGCTTGCTTGGCGACTATGCCAGCCACTCCAACGACCTCCATTGGGACCCACGGGTCACTGTCGAATGGCAATCCGACCCTGGCCGCGTGGCTTTTACCGGCATTTACTCATGGGCTCCCGACCGACGCCGGGTTCATGTGGATGCATGCAAAGATTGTAAGCTCAATGGGGTATGTTCAGGGGTCTTCGACAAATATGCACAGATGTGGTCAACAGACTTGCTTCGACCACCGACAATAGGCGGACAACCGTGAATCAAGGTCCAAGCAATCAGCCTTTCAACGCCGAGCGTGACCCCCGGAAAAACGTTGAAATAAACATCGGAAAAGCATGCAATAACCGTTGCGTCTTTTGTATCGACGGACTGCCCAAGCGCGAAGACCGCACCTATATGGATTACGAGGCGATGAAGTCCGAGTTGAGCAGGTGGTATGGCGAAGGCCATCGCTCCGTTGGGTTTTTAGGGGGCGAACCCACCACCTACCCGCGTATTGTCGACTCGGTCGCCTATGCAAAGGACCTCGGCTACTCCCGAATTGCCATCGCCACAAATGCCACGAAATTACGCCTGCACCACTTCACCGACCGCATCCTTGAAGCTGGCCTCACCCGCATCACCATCTCAATGCATGGCCACACCGCCGATTTAGAGGACCGACTCACACGGGTTCCCGGCAACTTCTTAAAGAAGGTCGCCGCCATTCAGTACCTGCAGCAAAAACGGCGAGAAGGCTACCTGCCCGATGGCCTGAGCGTGAACGTCGTCCTTAATGGCTGGAATGCCCCATATCTACCAAAAATGATGCAATTCTTCTATAAAACCATGGGTTTAGATGATTTGAGAGTGAACTTTATTCGCCCCGAGGGCTATGCCGAAGGCGATTCCGACCTCACCCCCCGGTTTCAGGCGGTCATGCCGACCTTGCTCAAAGCCATCATTCTCAACGAACAACACTTTAAAAAGGTCTTCACATTTGGGGGCATTCCATTTTGTGCGATGCCCAAGGCCTTGCGTAACAATGAGGACTTACTCCGCCGGTACATGGGTGAATATCGCGATTTGAGCACATCTTGCTCCATCCGGTCCGAAGGCGGCGACCTCATACCCCCAGGCGAAAAGCCAGATCCCAACAGTTGGGTCAAAGGGCCCAAGAGTTCAACAGTGGACTTTGACAAGGCCGCCAATCGCGCGCGTTTTAACTGGCAGGACCGTAAAAAGAATGACCTCAAAAGCCCACTGGAGGCCTGCCTTAGCTGTGATTTTGAGCCGGTGTGTGAGGGTGTCTGGAAGGGCTACCTCGAGATTTACGGCCCCTCTGAATTCAAAGCGCTGAAGCGAGCATAAATTGAACCCTGAGCGCGAGGCTATCACCCGGGGCTGGTACTACGTCCAAGAGCCCCTCGACGGGCAATTGGCGGATGGGTCGAGGCTGATAAATACGCCCACAGGAAAAACCCTCACCCGGCGGCTTCATGGCTGCACCGGACGCATTGTTGTCATCGACAAAAGCGACCATGCGCTTTCGCCAGCGACGCTCCTGCGGGTTGCTTCGGCCTGCGGGGCGTGCCTACCAAGCGATGCCCATTTACAAGTGATTCTTGGCGGCCCCGGCACCCCAGCACGCTACGCTAAGGGTGTGTTGACCATAGATGGACCCTGGGTCGCTGAACAACCCATTCACCATCCAGTGGTGAAATGTGTATCCAAGGCCCTGGCTAAAGCTACACCCTCACCCGTCGCCAAAACCGAGACACGCGCTAAGCCCAGCAGACGCGTGCTGTGTTTTGAGTCTCTGATGAACGCGGACATGCCCCATAATGACCAGGAGCTCTCGGGGGGCGTCCTCCACATGATTTCACCCCTCGCCGGCACCGAAACCGAGGTCGTGTTCGCACGCGTGAAGATGGCCATCACAGGAACCGACCGCCAAGCCGACGGGCTTGAGCAGCTCGACGAACCCCTCGCTAAGGGTCCTTTCGACCTGGTCTGCATCACCTTGCTCGAGGGCTATTACGACGGTGTTGTTGAGCTTATCGCAGCATTGAGAGCGCGCGGTTGCCGGGCCCACATTGCAGTGGGCGGTGTGATGCCAAGCCTGGCCCCCGAACATGTCGCAGCCCATCTACCAGATGTCAGCTTCATTTGTAGAGGCGCTGGGGAGTGCTTTGTACTGCCATTGGTTCAGATTCTGGGAGAGGCGTCGATCGACCATCCTCTGCGAATGGAGCAGATACACCAGCTCGCAGGCTTGAGCGGCCTCATCGCACGTGTCAACTCTGAACAAGGGCCCACCCTCGTCTCGGCCCGTTCAGACCAAGTGGTGACCGTGCCATCACTCGAGCGGGTTGACCTAGACCTCAGCAAATTAGCGCCACGCCATATTGAGGGAGGCATCGAAATCTCGACCTCACGGGGTTGTATTCACAAATGCACCTTCTGCTCAATCCTGGGAAGAGAGCAATTTCAAGCCCGGTCGGCCGGCGGCATATTTTCACTATTGGAATGCTATGCCGCGCACTTCCGTGAGCTTTTTGGGCCCGACAACATCCCAGCTAACGCATACCGGGTCCATATCTGTGACGATGACTTCGCCTGCGACCGCGACCGGACCATCGCCTTTTTTTCGCATCTGCTGGCCACTCCATTCCGGCTATCATCGGTCCAAGTCTCTATCGCAGACTTGTGTAAACGGGTCGACGGTCGATTGAGCATCCAACCCGACGACGTCCTGCTCGACACCATCACACCTGCGTGTTTTGCAGACAGTGGCCGCCCGATTCCCACCGAAGACTTTGTTGCAGACCACAAGTCACGAGGCTGGAGCAGCTACCTGCAAATCGGGGTGGAGACCTTCTGCGATGCAGAGCTAAAGCGCCTCGGAAAGGGCTACACCGTCGCCCATATTCGTGCCATCGTTAATGCCCTCGCCGCCCGAGGCCTGCATATGGATGGTTACTTCATCCAGTCCAACTCAGAGACTACAGCGCTTGATCTCATCGCGGGCCTAGACGAACTCACCCGGACCAAGATGGCCCACCCGGTATTTTTTCACATCCGATTCCCAATCGTTCCGCATCTGGTGTCCTACTTCACCTCGGCCAACTACAGGCGCATGCTCCGCCATGGTCGAGAAGGCCACCAGCAGGTATTCAAAGTGTTGAGCGTCGACTCACACCCAGAGTATAGCTACCCATTGGTCTCTCACGACATCCCCCAGGACCCTTGGGTGGCCGAGGCCGTCGAGAAAGGCTTCTTTACCGACCAAGACCGTTATGCCGGAAGCTTTGAGCGCTTGCGCCAGGTGTGGCTCAACCGCCTCGGCACCCTTGATGACGGCGCAGAAATCGCCCAAGGTGAGCGCCTGATACGACGCCTCGACGACCGGGCCCGCCGACGGGCTTTCGAGTTGCTCCGCGAGGCCCGGATGGTCGAGAACGGAAGACTGGAGTGGCGCCCTGGCATCCCAGATGTAGAGTCCGCAATGGCCAATACCACAGCGATCGTTGGCCCACACGCCCGTTGGATCGGCCCATTTAAGCGGGCCATCAACGAGACCACACCACGCTTGGTGGTCATCCCGACTTGGCAATGCGAACTCCGCTGTCGATACTGCTTCATCCCCAAGCAAGACGGTCGGGTGATGGGTTTGCGTACCCTTGAGCGCAGCATCGACATGTTGTTGGCTGCCGACCACCCCTCGGTCATCCTGCAGTTTTTTGGCGGAGAGGCGCTGCTGGAGTGGCCCCTCGTTCAGCACGGCATTCTTTATGGGCTTGAACACGCCAAACACTTGGGGAAATCCATCGGGTTCATCCTAAGCTCCAATGGGTTTTCCATCGACACGGACAAGCTGGCATGGCTCTCTCAGTTTCCGGTCAAGCTCGAGTTGTCTTTGGATGGCGACCCCGACACTCAAAACCGGTATCGCCGCGCCCTCGCCAAGCACACTGATTCTTATGGCGAAGGAATCCCAGACAAGGCCGACATCATCGTGCGCTCTGGAATCGACCACGAAGTGATCATGGTCGTCCACCCACAAGCGGTGGGGCAGATGCCCGAGAACTTTTTCCATATCGTGGACCTGGGCTTTGAACGGGTTCAGATCAACTTCGCCCTGGGCTACCTTTGGACCGCCGACCAAAAAAAGGTCTTCGCCAAGGGGCTACATCAAATCGGAATACAGCTCAAAGGGCGTTGGGCCAAAGGCGACACTGCCAGCCTGATCAACCTCGAAGGTGCACCGGTGCCTGTTCGCCTCAATGGCGAAATTACCGTCGACTGGGATGGCACGATTTACGGAGGTAACGGGTTTTTACACGAGACCGAGCACAAACAGAAATTCGTTGTGGGCCACCTCGATGACCTTCGTTCCTTCGACACCTATTGGCTAGACAGCCCCAGCAACGAATACCTACTCGACTGGTCTTACCCGCCGGCAATCACACAAAACAACCTGGACGTCGGTCGAATTTTTCGCAGTTTTCATCAATGGATGCACGCCCAGTCACCCGCTCGCCCTCAGGGGAATTAGGGACCAGCATGGCCAAACCCGCTCTGCCATGGCTGAAACGCTTATGCACCCTGTACCAACGGCACGAGCCGACTGTGTATGTATGCTCCGCCGCTGCCCACGTGAGCGGCGTTCTCATTTCGCTGGAGGTAGACCGGGGCATAGTTTACCTGCTCGCTCAGCCCAAACACGAGCTCGCCGCTTACGGTTCAACAGCCTCGATGTCCGTTTCCATGCACCGCCCCGAAGGCGCAGATGAGGCCCCCGGCAGTGGCGAATTTGTCACCCGTCAGTTTATGGATGTGTTGAGGCGCGCAGACAAAGCCGACATCCGCTTCACATCCAGCTGCTTGGCCGCGGCGGCTCCTGACACGGTCGTTGAGCGG
>DBIS01000275.1 GCA_002296975.1 Deltaproteobacteria bacterium UBA796
TTGACCCCTTTTGGGGGGGCGGGCCGGTCTGCCATCTTGGGGCGTTTGTTGGGGCACAACCAGCATCGGTCGATCGTTGCTGGGAGGACACCTGCAGGCAGATGACGGCAGCAGATCCAATGATCATGGTCTTGCCAGTAAACTTTGTTGCTTCTGTGCATGGTGTGCCCCTTATCTCCCTAAAACGTTCATATCTGTACCATCACCGCCGGGGAATTGGAACTCCCTTTAGCTTGGAAAGCCTGGTGGATGGTCGAGCAGCCAGACGCTTAAGCCGTCCAGGGGCATGGCGGTAGCGGTGGCGCATTTTGCATAGATGCGTCCTGGTCAACCCCCAACCCATCCGCGACGCGGTTGATGAAATTGAAGTAGCTCACGACAAAACAGGCAGCGCTAATTTGTGGGTCAGTCCAGCCGACACATCGTAGCTTGACCACATCGGCTTCGGTGCAAGCTGCGGGTCGAAGGGTGAGGGTTACGCTCCAGTCCAATAGCGCGCGCAGTTTGTCGCTCATCTCTACGCGGCGGTAATCAGCGATGATGCCTTCGACAAAGGCTCGGCTTGCGCCTTCATCATGGAGAGCCTCCCCATGAGATAATGTTCAGTAAAAGCAGTCGTTCGTGCGACTGACGATGGTGGCGATAAGCTCTCGTGTTTTGGCGCTCAGTGGGCTATTTTTTGCCGTGGTCGTTGCGCCGTACAAGGCCATGGATGCCCTTAATGTGGGTACATCATTGGAGTGCAGTTGGACGATTCCAGCCACCACACCCGCCCTGTCACTCGCGGCTTTATAGTGCTTCGCCAGCAGCCCTTCGGCATCGTTTGGTGCGGTGGTCCGGATCCAGGCCATAAGCTGCCCTACTGGGCGGCTTCGGCCTTGTTGTGTGCTTGTCCGAGTGTGGTGTTTTCAGTGCGCTCACCCAAGCCTCGGGCCCCAAAAAATACCTTGCGGTCCATGTTGCGGGTGTTTTTGTTGCACAAAATCTGGAAGCAAGTCGATTGACCTTCTTTGGCCACAAGCGATGCCCAGGCCAAGAAGAAGCTCCACAAGCGAAACCACCACTCGCCATAAGCCTCCATCACGGCCTCTTCGTTGGCCAACCAGTTGTCGTACCACTGCTTGAGGGTGACCGAGTAGTGAATGCCGACGTTTTCTACCGAGTGAACCTCAAAGCCGGCAGCCTCGAGGTGGTCGGTGATCCAGGTGAGCTTTCGGGCTGCATCTGCGCCAGGGAAGATGTATTTGGCCATAAACAGACCAAAACCCAAGTTCTCTTTGCGCCCATCGACTTTCGGGCCAGCCATTTGCAGGTACAACAAGCCATCGTCATCTAGGAGATCGTAAAGCTGATGCATGTAGGTGCGGAAGTTCTTGGACCCCACGTGCTCGGCCATCTCGACACAAGAGATTTTGTCGAACTTCTCTTTGGGGATGTCGCGGTAGTCCATCACGTTGATTCGCGCCTTGTCGGCGAGGTCGGCAGTCTCGATGCGGTCGGTTGCAAACTTGGCTTGTTCTTCTGAGATGGTGATGCCGGTGGCATCGACCCCAAACTCACGGGCGGCGTGGATGACCAAGGTGCCCCAGCCTGAGCCGATATCCATGTAGCGATCGGTCTGTTTCAGGAGGAGCTTTTCGCAGATGAGTTGCATTTTTTGGTCTTGGGCTTTCTCCAAGGAGTCGTCGGCGTCCAGATAAAAGCCGCTGGTGTAGACCATGCGTGGCCCAAGAAAGAAGCCAAAAAAGTCGTTTCCGCGGTTGTAATGCTCGCGAACGATGCGTTTGTCTTGGCGTTTGGTGTGCAGGACGACTTCGGGGAGGAGTCGGTTGACCACAAAGTCGAGCTGGGACCACAAAGCGGTCGAGAAACCCTCGTCGGTGAGATCTGCGCGGTGGGTGAGCATCTCGTAGACATCGCCATGAAAATCGACGTCCTTCTCAATGAAGGCCTCTAGGAGGTCATTGATTGGGATTCGCTTGTTGGCGAATTTCCGTTCCATTTTTGGGTTTTTGAAGCTGACGAAATCGGTAAGTGCTGTGGCCATTATTTTGGTTCCTCTTTCTGCGGGTAACCGGTCAAAGTACCTAAGGAAGGGGGGATTACGGACAAGGACAATTAATAAGTCAGCGGTTTTTCATGAATTCGGCGATTTGCCCAAAAAACCCAGAAATGGCTTGGCGTACGGCATCATCGGCCACTTGTTCGTCGAGTGCTTGGTTCATACACGCCATCCAGGCAGCCGCGGCTGCAGAGTCCACGGCAAAAGGCATATGGCGCGCCCGCAGTCGGGGGTGTCCAACCCGTTCTTCGTACATCGGTGGGCCACCAAAGCGGCCAACCAAAAACCAGAAAAGCTTGTCTTTGCTGTCGCTCAAATCGTCTGGGTGCATGGCTCGGATGATGACCGCATCGGCTCGGGTGTCCATCAAGTCGTAAAAGCGGTCAACCAAGGCCCGAATACCGGGCTCTTTCCCGAGGAGGTCGTATGCCTTGTTCAAGCTGAGAGGCCGGTCAACCGCTCGAACATATCGCGGTACAAAGTGGCGGTTTGGTCGATGACCGACTGAGGTAGTGCCGGTATGGAGGGCTCTTCTGTACCGGCTTTTCGAGCCTCATAAAGCGCTGTATGATGCCCGGTTTTGAGGTAGTGACCGCGGACAAATTCTTTGGACAACTGTACGATTTCGCCGCGCTCGTAAGCCTCGGCATCCCACCAGCGGTCTTCGTCTAGGGTACCAAAGGAGTCGACGAGCACAGGTATCCGTCCTTTGCCCAAGGCGAACTCCTTTTTGCCGTCCACATGGATCAAGCCGGCTTTTGCGGCCTCGATCTCTATGATTTCGTCGACCTTGAGCACGATCGCGAGCATGGCGTCAAACTCTGACTCGCTCATATTCGAGATTTGAAGCGCCTCGGCGCGGTCGAGCATGCGGTCGAATTTTTCGAACTTGGTGGACACCTCTAAAAAAGGTTTTGGAAGCTTCACACCCTCTTTAAGTTGGGTGCCAGGTGCAAAACCCAGGGCTTGTGCGCTGATCTCGCCGCGCTCATACCGACGCCAACCAGATCCGGCTAAATAATGCCGACAGATGACCTCTAAAGGCACGAAAACATTCTCTCGGTCTGCAGCGATGGCGCCGGGCTCGTGCACGACATCGAAACGACGGGCCAATACCCTGTCGGGGGCGTTCATCTCAATGATGTGTGTCTCGCAAATGCCAGCGGCCTCCACAAGTTTAAACCAATGACAACTGGTGCGATTGAGGGATTCGCCTTTGCCAGGAATCAGGCTCGGAATGATCTGGTCGAAGACCGATATTTGGTCGGTGTAACGAAACTCGATAATATCAGGGTCGTCTGTGCTCCAGACTTGCTTGACCTTGCCGTGGTAAACCATCTCGCCCATCGCAACCCTCCAGTGTGGGTTGGTCGACTAACATGCGACTTAAGGATGTGTGACTCCTGCATCGCATATCGCCAGCTCTGGATATTCCGACCCGGTGGCGATGAGGGTGCAGCCTGGGGGCAAAGGCGTTGGCAGGCGGCGGATTCCTGAGACCCAAACCGAGGCATGGGGCCACGGCGAGTTGGTTTTGGCGAGCCAAAAGTGGCCATTGAATTTAAAACACCGGACATTCGGGCAGCCGGTAGGGATGGCGTTTTCCCTGCGCACCGAGCCTGTGAGCTTAAAGCGGGCGATGTCAGTGTCTGAGGCTCTGACAAACCGAACAGCGTGATTTTTTGGGATAAACGACCCATATTGATCCAAAAACAACGCGATTCGGTCTCGGCTCATGCTGTGGTTGGCTTGGTAGTCCAGACGATGGTGGAGCATCATGCCGACCGAGCCCATAATGGCGACCAAAGCCAGGGGGCCGAGGAGTAAAAAGCGACGGGACCGGGCGGTGAGCACCCAGGGCAGTGAAGCCACCAGGACAATCAGCATGGGCGCGGCCAAAAGCTGGGTTGAGGGTGCGAGGTGGTGTTTTGGGGCGACCCATAAAACACTCAGCCCCATGGCGATACAGCCGATCCAGATCACCTTGAGTTGTGCTTGAATATGTCGCCAAAACAGCGGAATCGCTAACACCGCTGCAATGGAAATCGGCCACATCTCGCCTAAAAATGGTTTTAGAGGTGGCCCGCGTAGGCCCATACCGAGCAAATGCTCGAAGCTTCGAAGAATATGCGAATTCGGCAGGGCGCTGCCTGTGGTCACATTGAGATTCTTGGTGATGGGGTCAAGTAAAGGGAGCAGGGCGAGTGCGGATGGAATGTACACCCACAACCGTCGGAAACCCAAAGGACTGAAGCCCAAAACGCCGAGGCCGGTGAGGGCGAGCCAGGGGGCCCCGATGTAGTGGACTTGCGGGATGAGCAAAGCGGTGGCAGCGACGGCGACGGCGAGGGTTTTTCGCTCAGGGGCGGCTACCCAAAGGCTGAGGGCGAGCAGGTGGGTCGCCATGAGCAAGCCGAGTGCGGCGTATGGGCGAAACAAGGCCGAAAAAAGGATGTGTGGCGGTAAAGCGGCCAGGGCAGCTGCGGCCAAGAGTGCTGCGATACGGCTATTGCTCGACCGTCGGGCCAGTATCCACACGAGGACAATCGCGAGCATCCCCGCTAAAAATGCCCCAAAACGACCGAGCATGAGGGCTTGTTCAGGTGTGTTCCATGCGGTCACGCTCATGCGAAAAAAGGGTGGGTGAAGCCTGTTTAGGCTGTCCTTATAAATCCAGCTTAAACCTCGCCATTTTAGGAAACTGATCTCATCCGACGTTGGGCCGCGTGCCAGGTTTTCGAGGCGAATCCACGCCCCCCATACGAGGATCAACAACAGGCTAATGGCCTCGGCCACCAAGATGCGACGGTAGGGGTGTTGGGCGTGGGTGGCGATTAGGAACATCCTCCTTGAAGCCCGGTCCACACACCCTCAGCACCGCTGGGGCTCGCCAACTCAAGGGTCCAGGTTTCTTCATCTTCTGATGAACCCCTGGCCTAATCTGGTGTTTTGGGCCCGTCGACCTGGGCCAAGAATCGGAAATCCATCCCATTGCAGCCAGACCAAAGCGAACAGGCTAATCGGCACACACCAAGGAATGGAGCATCCGATGCAGCATTTGTACGGCCCGCCTGCTTTCACCCCTTTTCTGTGCGACAAACTGATCGCCACCGCCGCTTTGAGCGAGCTTGAGAGCGCGGAGGTCTTTTTTTTGGACTTGGCGGCGCCTTTGGAGCTGGCTGACGAAGAGCGGATTTCGTCTTTATTGAGTGTGGGCACATCCCCACAAAACCGAGATCCTGATCTCATTATCATCCCTCGGGTGGGTACAATTTCGCCCTGGTCATCCAAGGCCACGGAGATCCTCGCTGTATGTGGAATCGACGCCGTCAACCGCGTGGAGCGGGGCATCGCCTTGTGGGTGTCCGGCGACATCTCCGCTTTGTTGCCCCATGTTTGCGACCCGATGACCTCACAGCGCATCGCCACCCTTGGCGAAGCCGCGGCCTTGTTTCAGGTTTCCAGCCCCGCACCCGTCGGTCGTATCGCGCTTGGCTCCACCCCCATCGCAGCCCTTGATAAAGCCAATAAGCGGTTGGGCCTGGCCCTCAGTGACGATGAAATCAGCTATCTGGCCGATGGCTATGCTGACTTGGACCGCGACCCCACCGATGTGGAACTGTTGATGTTTTCTCAGGCCAACTCTGAGCATTGTCGTCACAAGATATTCAACGCCAGCTGGACCATCGACGGCGAAGACAAGGCGATGAGCCTATTTCAGATGATTCGCCACACCCATGCCACCCATCCAGGTGGTGTGCTGAGCGCTTATTCGGACAACGCCGCGGTCATTAGCGGTTACGCCGCCGGCCGGTTTTTCGCTGACGGCAACACCGGTATTTATGGCGCACAGCAAGAGCTTGTCCATATCGCCATCAAGGTAGAAACCCACAACCATCCCACCGCCATCTCGCCCCATCCGGGAGCGGCAACAGGCTGTGGCGGCGAGATTCGCGACGAAGGCGCCACCGGTCGTGGCGGCAAACCCAAGGCGGGCTTGTGCGGGTTCTCAGTCTCCGATTTGCAATTGGCTCAAAACCCTTTGCCCTGGGAAGATGGCCGGGCCCACCCTGAGCGTTTGGCCAGCCCCGAGCAGATCATGGTCGAAGGGCCGCTCGGTGCTGCGGCTTTCAACAACGAGTTTGGACGGCCGAATCTTTGCGGCTATTTTCGGACATTCCATCAATGTGTCGCTTCGCTCCAAGGCGAGGAGCGGCGGGGGGATCACAAGCCCATCATGCTCGCGGGTGGCTACGGCAGCGTGCGCCCGTCCGATGTGGAAAAGAAGATTCTTCCGGTCAATACAGCGCTTGTGGCCCTCGGCGGGCCGGCGATGTTGATTGGACTGGGCGGGGGGTCTGCCTCGTCGATGGCATCGGGCTCCCAGTCAGAGGATTTGGATTTCGCTTCAGTTCAGCGGGCCAATCCTGAGATGGAGCGGCGGTGCCAAGAGGTAATCGACCGGTGCTGGGCGATGGGCGAAGACAACCCCATTGAGAGTATTCACGACGTGGGTGCTGGGGGACTGTCCAACGCTTTCCCTGAACTGGTTCATGATTCAGGCCGCGGGGGGGCGTTTTCGCTTCGAGAAATTCCCAACGCTGAACCGGGGCTAAGCCCCATGGAAATTTGGTGTTCTGAGGCCCAAGAGCGCTACGTCATGGGTATCGCCGAAGAGAACCTGCCGATGTTCATCGCGATGTGTAAACGAGAGAACGCGCCTTATGCTGTGGTGGGAAGAACCACCGACGAAGATCGCTTGGTTTTGGGCGACAGCCACTTCGGCAATAATCCCATCGATATGCCGCTGTCGATGTTGCTTGGCAAGCCGCCTATGGTGCACAAAACCGGGGAACATATCGATGTTCCACGCACGCGGTTTGAGACTGATGATATCGATATAGTCGAGGCAGCAAGGCGGGTTCTTCGCTTGCCAACCGTGGCTTCGAAGTCCTTTTTGATCACCATCGGCGACCGAAGCATCACCGGCATGGTGGCCCGTGACCAAATGGTGGGGCCTTGGCAGGTACCTGTCGCAGATGTGGCGGTTACCACGGCCGCTTTTGACACCACCGTGGGCGAGGCGATGTCGATGGGTGAGCGAACCCCCATCGCCTTGCTCGATGCTGCCGCTTCGGGCCGAATGGCGATCGGCGAGGCCATCACAAATATGGCTGCGGCCCCAATCGCAAAACTCTCCGATATCAGTTTGTCCGCCAACTGGATGGTGGCCGCAGCACACCCGGGGGAAGGCGCCAATTTATATGACACGGTGTCTGCCATCGCGATGTCGCTTTGTCCCGATCTCGGCATCGCGATTCCGGTGGGCAAAGACTCCATGTCCATGTCGGCTAAATGGACCGCAGATGAGCGGGATGAACAGGTGACATCACCTTTGAGCCTGGTGGTCACCGCGTTTGCCCCTGTGACCGATGTCCGTCGCACGCTCACCCCTCAATTGCGGACCGGTTCCATGGACACGGAGTTGTGGTTGATCGACCTGGGTATCGCTCAAAATCGCCTGGGTGCTTCCGCACTTTCGTACGTGTACAGTAAGCTCGGAAAAACCTGCCCAAACCTCGATAAATCAGAATATTTAGTTGGTTTTTTTGGGGCGATCCAAGCCTTGAATGCCGCAGGAAAATTGCTGGCCTATCACGACCGATCTGATGGAGGGTTGTGGGCGTGTGTTGCCGAGATGGCCTTCGCTGGGCGATGTGGTTTGGATCTCGATGTGAGCGGGCTTGGCCCAGACGCCATCGCTGCATTGTTTGCCGAAGAGCTGGGGGCGGTGATTCAGATTCGGAGCAGCGATGCCGAAGCTGTGGCCATGGCGTTCAAGGCCCATGGTTTGGCCGAGATGACCCATGTTTTGGGGTGCCCAAGTGGCGATAATCGTGTGGTTGTGCGCAATGGCGATGGGGTGTTGATCGATGAAGCGTTGTTATCCTTGTACGCAGATTGGACAGAGACCAGTCACCATATTCAGCGCATTCGAGACAATCCGGCCACCGCAGATGAAGAGCGTGTACACCTCTTGAGTCCTAACAATACCGGCTTGTTTGCTTCGCTCAAATTTTCTCCGGCTGCTTCTCCAAAACTCAGGAAATCCAGTCGCCCACGGGTGGCGATTTTGCGTGAGCAAGGTGTAAACGGCCAAGTAGAAATGGGGGCCGCTTTCGATCGTTCAGGTTTTGAAGCGGTCGATGTTCATATGTCCGACCTGCGCGCTGGGCGGGTGAGCTTGAGTGAGTTTGTGGGCATGGTGGCCTGCGGCGGGGTTTCTTATGGCGATGTACTTGGTGCCGGGGGTGGTTGGGCAAAGTCCATCTTGTTCTCCAGGCAGCTGCGGGCCGAGTTTAAGGCCTTTTTTCATCGCCCAGAGACCTTCAGCCTCGGTGTTTGCAACGGCTGCCAGATGCTCAGCCAGCTCGCCCCGATCATCCCAGGTGCTGCGCATTGGCCTCGGTTTGTGCGCAACCGTTCCTCGCAATTTGAAGCCCGGCTCAGCCAAGTCGAGGTGTTGGACTCCCCCTCAATCTTCTTCTCCGGCATGTCCGGTTCGATGATGCCCATTCCGGTGGCTCATGGTGAAGGACAGACCCTTTTTGAAGATGCGGATCAAGCCCAAAAGGCTGCAGGGTTTGCGGCCCTACGGTTTGTAGATTCTGCCGGTGTCGCCGCTGGTCGCTATCCACAAAACCCAAACGGGTCCGCAGGCGGCCTCACCGCCTTTTGCAGCGAAGATGGGCGCGCGACCATTATGATGCCGCACCCAGAGCGGGCATTTCGGACGGTCCAGCATTCTTGGCATCCTGAAAACTGGGGCGAAGATGGTCCCTGGATGCGCCTATTCTGCAATGCGCGGGATTGGGTGGGCGACGTTTATATTTGATCGCCAAGCGAAATCGCTCAACGCTTAGGCACAGATCAAGGAATGAATCTTCGGCCTTAGGCCTTGACTGTCTGGGCCGATAAGGACACTGTCAGCTTATAGGAGCATCACTTGAGACGGGTCAGCTTTCACATCGTCGTCCGAGCCATGGCTTTTGCTGTGGCCATGATGGTCGCCTTGCCGGCGATGGGTGTGGGCGCTTGGTTGTACTCGTGTTCCATGTCTGGCGAGGTGGGCTTTAGCAAGTGTGGCTGTCCTCATGAAGCACTATCGCTCACGGCCCAAGGGCCAAGTATTGGCAATCCCGATTGCTGCGAGGTGATCAGCGTAGATGAGGCCACGGGCTCCAAATGGCTCGAAAGTGCCTTGGTCGAGGTGGAGTCCCCCGAGTTTATGGCATTGATGCCGGCCTTGGTGACTGTGGTGCTTGAGAAGAATGAGGCCACCCAAAGTCGTATACATGGCCCCCGAGGTCCGCCGGGGTGGGCTTCTCCGCCAATTTTCATCGCGAATTGTAGCTATTTGATCTGAGACCTGTACCGCCCGATCTCTGGGTTTTGGGTGCGCGTGTGCCTGAGACCTGTTGTTTATCGACACCGTACAGGTTTCAAATATGTCTCTTCGCACACCCGCTCACGTTTCGGCAACGCCGCCCGTGTCTTTGGCGTTCATAGCCTCCTTAATTTTTTCAACCGCTGCCTTCGCGGGCACCCTTAGCGCTGACACGCTCGTGGCTCAGGCCTTGGCGTCCAACCCCAGTGTTGAGATGGCCCGTCAGGCGGTCAACTCGGCCGAAACTCGGCCAGGGCAACTCAGCGCCTTTGCAGACCCGGTGTTTAGCTATGAGTTGGCCCCAGGCAGCATCGGGAGCCCTCATGGGCAAGGCCGGGTGTTTCGTTTAAGTCAGCGAATCGAGTGGCCCGGTAAGGTAGCGTCACGCAAAAGCCGTGCCATGGCAGGGGCGTCGGCGGCACAAGCCGACCTCAAGACGGTTCAGCTTCAACTGGCCAAGCGGGCACGCTTGTTATTTTTGGAGCATTTTTGGCTCTCAGCGGCCCTGGCGATCAACGAAGAGGAGGCCGGTTTGCTGAGGGCTTCCCAAGCCAGCCGCGACATCGCTTATGAGTCGGGGCGTGGCTCGCAATCTGACGCGCTGGAGGCCAAGCTCGCTTTGTCTCTTGTCTCTTCCACGCGCCTTGGTTTGCTCGGGGCTCAGGGGGCAGTGGTCGCCAAAATTAATGCGCTTTTACATCGGGATCTGGGGGCGAAGCTGTCTCAGGCCCCCACCCAACTCGGTGCGGTCTTGAGTTCTGAGGTCAAAGAATCGGCTTGGGTGGCCCGGGCAATTCGGTCTCGGCCCGAGCTTCAACGCCTGCATCATCAGGCCAACGGTCTCCGTTATGCGGTGATGGAACAACGTCGGTCGGCCATGCCCGATTTGGGCTTTTCGCTGAGTTACAGCACGATGTGGGCAAGCCCCGAGCATCGCCTCATGGCAGGGGCCTCGGTGAGCATTCCATTACATTTTGGACTGCGAAGGGCGGCGGTGGCACAAGCGAAAGCGGATTTGGCCACATCGGTCGCTGATAGGCAAGCTGAGGTCGACACTGTGGGCGCCGAGACGAGCGCAGCCTTCGCAGCCTTGGTCGCGGCCTCAGAGCAGGCGGCGTTGTTTAGTCTTGAGATTTTGCCCACCGCAATGGCGGTTCAGAATACGGTCGAAGCCGAGTATCGCTCTGGACGGGCATCTTTTTCGGCGCTGATGTCGGCGAGTCGGCAGTTGTGGCGCCTAAAGCTCGACCACGCCACTGCGGTGACCGAGAGTCATCGCCAATACGCGCTGTTGTTGGATGCGGTCGGTGTTTTGCCAAATGACCAAAATATGGGAGGTGCATCATGAGCCAAGTCGACACACAGTCGCGAAAGCGCGCGCTCAAGGTTGTTTTGGTCCTCATTATTGGCCTAATGGCCGGATTCAGAGGCCCGATTTTGTCGCTGTTTTCGGGTGAAGATCAACACCCTAAGCACCGGGCTTCAGTATTTTTCGATGCCGAAGATTACAAAACCCTTGAGGGGGTGTTTTCTGATACCGAGGAGGTTCGGGTTGCCCTCGCGGCCGACAAAACAGTCTCGGTTGGTGGTGTGGCCGCCCGGATTTCAGCGGCTTTATCCACGGTGGATAATCCCGCTGTGCAGGGCTCGATAAAGTCTGCCCATCATGCAGCAATGGCCATTGAAACCGATGATATCGTCGCAGCCCGGAGCGCTTTTTCAGCGCTCTCAGAAGCGCTGTTTTCGCTCGCAGTCGCCGACCCACGGTTGCAGTCGGGGTGGCATGTTTTCCGGTGCCCGATGGCCGATGAATTCCCCAAGTGGTTTCAGGCGCCATCAGAAATGGCCAACCCCTATATGGGCACAGGGATGTTGATGTGTGGGGCCGCCGATGTTTGGGCCGATGTGGAAAAACCAGCCGAGACGATAGATGATGGGGCGATCGCTCACTACACGTGTCCCATGCACCCGTCGGTAAAAGCGTCGGTGTTTGGGGCATGTCCGATTTGCCATATGGACCTGACCCCCGTCACCCACGAGCAACTCAACTCTGGTGACATCATCGTGGATTCGGTTCGTCGACAACGCATCGGTGTACGCACAGCGGTTGTGGAGCGCCGGTCATTGGAGCGCGACATCCGGGCGGTGGGTGAGGTGGTTTGGGACGAAGGCCGTGTTGTCGATGTCACCGCACGTGTTGAGGGTTTCGTCGAGGAAATGGTGGTCGACAGCGTGGGCGTGGCTGTGGTGCGGTCGAGGCCTTTGTTGCGCTTGTACAGCCCGGAGCTCCTCGCTGGGCAAACCGAGCTGTTGGCTGCACAAACCGGCTCAACTGTGGCGGCTTCGGTTCGCCGGCGATTGGCCTTGTGGGGGATGTCTTTGGCCGAAATTGACGCGGTGGTCAAGGCTGGGAAGGCCCGGGACCGGGTGGCCATTGTCAGCCCAATCTCGGGGGTTGTTGTCGATAAGGCTGTTAACGATGGCTCGCATGTGGCTGCCGGCGATTTATTGTACCGGTTGGTTGATCCTACCCAAGTGTGGGTCCTGGCCGAGGTGTTCGAGCAAGACCTGCAGTACTTAGTGGTCGGCCAAAACGTGAAGCTCAGCCTGCCTCACCAACCCGGATTCTCTTTGGTGGGTGAGGTGGCCCATATTCATCCGTCCTTGACCCCCGGAAGTGGAACAGGGCGTGTGCGTGTGGTGCTCGACAACACTGAGGGGCTGCTTCGGCCGGGTTTGTTCGCCAATGTGGACTTTCAGGTGTCCTTGGGCGAACAGCTTGTCGTGCCGGCTGACGCGGTCATATATACCGGGCCCAGACGCTTGGTTTTTGTGGACAAAGGCGAGGGCCGATTGGGGCCAGTCGAGGTGCAGATCGGTGCCAGAAATGGAGAATGGGTGGTAATTAAGGCGGGCCTCAGCCAGGGCGACATCGTGGTGTCATCAGGCGCATTTTTGCTCGCAGCCGAAAGTCGTATTCGCTCTGCGGCGGGCACATGGGAGTCACAAGATGCCCACTGAAAACACAGATTATAAGCGTATTATTCCGCGATTAATAAACGCGAGCGCTCGCAACCCGGTGATGACCATCGCCATCGTTTTGGCCATGGCTATATGGGGCTGGATGTCCTTAAGGGCGACCCCGCTCGATGCCATCCCGGACTTGTCGGATACCCAGGTCATCGTGCTTACAGACTGGCCTGGCCGGAGCCCAGACCTGGTCGAGGACCAAGTCACCTATCCAGTGTCGACGGCCCTAATGAGCGCGCCGAATGTGGCCTATGTTCGCGGGCAGTCCTTTTTTGGGCTCTCCTTCGTAAACGTGATTTTTGAGGAAGGCACAGATTTATACTGGGCCCGAAGTCGGGTCTTGGAGTACCTCAACCAGGTTCAGGCCGAGCTTCCAGTTGATGCCAGGGCGACCCTTGGGCCTGACGCCACAGGCGTGGGCTGGGTGTTCATGTACGTGCTGCTCGATGACACCGGTGGCCATGATTTGGCAGAGCTGCGTGCCATGCAAGATTGGAATATTCGCTATGCGCTCGAAAGCGTAGAAGGTGTGGCCGAGGTCGCTGCTGTGGGTGGCTATCAACGGCAGTTCCAGGTCAACCTTGACCCCAATCGCATGTTGGCCCATGGGGTGAGTGTGGATGCGGTGGCCAAGGCCTTGGAGGAGTCCAACGCCGATAGTGGTGGGCGTACTCTCGAGATCGCCGGCCATGAACATATGATTCGTGGCCGTGGATATCTGAAGGGTCTGAGTGATATCGAGACGATCCCCATTCGGGTCAACCAAGATGGCACGCCTTTGTTGATTCGGGATGTTGCGGAGGTGAGTTTTGGCTCCGAAGCCCGCCGAGGTTTGGCCGAGTGGAACGGCGAGGGCGAGGCCGTTGGTGGCATCGTTATCATGCGTCAGGGCGAAAACGCCCTCACGGTGATCAGTGCTGTGAAAGAACGGCTCGCCGAGGTTTCGGCCGGGCTGCCCGAGGGGGTGAAAATCGAGGTTGCCTATGATCGATCGGAATTGATCACCTCGGCCATCGACACCTTGGCCGATACATTGATCGAGGAGATGGTGGTCGTCAGCTTGATCATTTTCTTCTTTTTGCTCTCGGTCCGCAGTGCCTTGGTTCCCATTTTGACCTTGCCCGTGGCAGTGGTCTTGGCCTTTATTCCGATGATGCACCAAGGGCTCAGCGCCAATATCATGTCTTTGGGAGGCATCGCGGTCGCCATCGGTGCGATGGTGGATGCCTCGATTATTTTGGTGGAGAACATCCACAAACGCCTCGACGAAGACGGTGGAAAGCGAGACCGCTTAACGGTGGTGATCGATGCAATGGTCGAGGTAGGACCTTCGATCTTCTTCTCTTTGCTGGTGATCACCGTCTCCTTTTTGCCGGTGTTTTCTTTGACCGCCACGGAAGGGCGTTTGTTTAAGCCCCTGGCCTATACCAAGACCTATTCGATGGGTTTCTCTGCGGTGTTGGCCGTGACCCTGACCCCAGCCTTGGCGGCTTTGTTGATCCGTGGTGGCGTGGCGTCTGAGAGTGAGCACCCGTTGAGCCGATGGCTCAAGAAGGTTTATGTCCCTGTGGTTCGGTATGTAGTGCATCACCGGGTGGGCGTGGTGGTGCTCGCAGTGCTCGCCATGCTTTTGACCATCCCCGCGGCCCTACAGTTGGACTCTGAGTTCATGCCTCCGCTCAATGAGGGCTCGATCTTGTACATGCCCTCAGCCCCGCCAGGAATGTCGATGACCGAGGCTGGAAAAATCGTCGGGACCATGGACCGTCAACTGATGGAGATACCCGAGGTGGTCAGTGTGTTCGGCAAGATGGGGCGCGCCGATACCGCAACCGACCCGGCACCGTTGGGCATGGCGGAGACCACGGTGGTCCTCAAGCCCCGAGAAGAGTGGCGTGAAGGCCTAACATGGGACGATTTGGTCGATGAGTTGGACGCTAAACTTCAATATCCTGGCATGCCCAATATTTGGTGGATGCCGATTCAAACCCGAACTGAGATGTTGGCCACAGGGATTAGAAGCCCCCTGGCTGTGCAGGTGTTTGGCGATGATTTGGCGACCATAGAGAAAGCCGCGGTGGCCATTGAGGCTGCGCTATCGGGCTTAAGTCAGACCCGAAGTGTGTTCGCCGAACGGTCCACTGGCGGTTTTTACGTGGACATCGAGATCGATCGCCCTGAGGCAGCCCGGTACGGGGTTCGTGCAGCCCAAATAAACGCTGCGGTACAAACGGCGATAGGCGGGCGCAACATCACTGAGATCGTTGACGGGCGGCAGCGGTTTTCGGTCAATCTTCGTTATGCCCGAGAGTTTCGGGACGACCCCAGCCAGTTCGATCGCATTTTGGTCGACACCCCCAGCGGCCATCCGGTGCCTTTAACGGCGGTCGCTGAGGTGAAATATCGCGGCGGGCCACCCATGATTCGCAGCGAGGACGGTCAACTCACAGGCTTTGTTTTTGTCGACCCGGGGGCCCAAGCCATCAGTGAATACGTGGCTCAAGCGAAGGCTATTGTGGCCAGTCAGGTCAAGCTCCCGCCAGGGGTACGCATCGAGTGGACAGGGCAGTTTCGCTATATGGAGCGTGCGGCACAGCGGCTCACTGTGGTGCTTCCACTCACGTTGTTGATTGTCGTCTTCTTGCTGTATTTGAACACTAAATCTATGGTCGAAACCTTTATTGTCCTGTTAGCAGTTCCATTTTCGTTGATCGGCGCTTTTTGGCTATTGTATTTTTTGGATTACAATATGTCGGTCGCTGTGTGGGTGGGCATGATTGCGCTGGCGGGCTTGGATGCCGAAACCGGTGTGGTGATGTTGCTGTATTTGAAAATATCGGAGCGCAGTGCAAAAAAGGCCGGTCAAATGCGGCATATGGCTGACCTCACAGAGGCGATTGTTGACGGCGCGGCGGGTCGGGTACGGCCCAAGTTGATGACGGTCATGACCACCATGTTGGGCCTGATGCCATTGTTGTGGAGCCAGGGCACGGGGGCGGATGTCATGAAGCGCATCGCAGCGCCCATGGTGGGTGGATTGGTGACCTCCTTCTTTTTGGAATTGACGGTTTACCCTGCGGTTTTTGCCATATGGAAAGCCAAAAGTTTATCCAAGTCAGCCCAATAGCCAGATGCCTTTCGCCAGGTCATATCCAATGATCTGGTCTTGGTGTAAACTCGGGCCATGCTTAAATTTGAACGATTGGTTTTTCTCGGGTTTTTAGGTTTGGTCGCTTGTGGCGGTGCCGAAGAGAAGTCGCCGGTGGACTCTGGGCAACCGTCCAGCTTGAGCCCGCCATGCGATGTGGCGGCAAGGGTGAACTACACCAACTTTGGCCAAGGTTTTTTGATTGAAAACTGCCAAGGCTGCCACGCCTCAAGCACCGCAAATCGCTACGGCGCACCCGAGGGCGTCAGCTTTGATGATGTGGACCAAGTGTGGCAGCACGCCGATCGTATTTTGGAGCGCTCGGTGTATTCGGAGTCCAATATGATGCCCCCTGCGGGTGGTCCGGATGTTGATGCGCTCACCCGTTTAGAGTGGTGGCTGCTCTGCGCTGAAGAGGGGACATGAGGCTGTTGGTTTTATGTTTGCTTGGTGGGTGTGGGGCCAAGGACACCGTGGGTACACCACCCGATAAGGCACCCAAGGACACCGATGATCGGGTTTGGGGATGGGTAGACACCGGACTGCCGTCAAGTTCAGCGCCATTGAGTGTCGCTGAGCTTCAACCCTTGGTAGATGCAGCCTTCGAGCAGGTGTTCACCATGGACCCATCAATGGTTTACGCACCATTTTTGGCCATGGTCACCGAGATTGCGGAGGTGAATTGCCCCCGAGTAAACGAGCGGGCCGGCGGGCGTATTGATTTGGACGGCGACTGCACAACGGCCGATGGCACACGCTTGATCATGGAAGGCGTTCGTTATGATGTAAAGCCGCCACAGACGAACCCTGGTGGGGTCACCATCGCTGTTGATGGTTGGTTGTCTGGTGATGCCCTGGTCATCCGCCCCAATGGAGATCGCTGGGAGATGTCGCATTTGATAGTCAGCGATGAGCGGCAGTTGGCCAATGGTGTTCGCCGCTTTGAGGGTCGCTTGATCGGAACGATGAAAGCGGATCAAGTGGGCGGATGGGCGGCTCAGCGATTGAGTGCGGCTTTGGAGCAGACTTGGTACACCGGACCCGACGGGCTCACTCCCGGCGCATACTTGCTCGACGGGGGTGTGAGCGGATTCGAGCACCCACAGCTTGCTGGCTACAGTTTTAAGGACTTTTCCTTGGTGACTGAGGACAACGGCGGACTGTGTGATATCGAGCCGACTGGGAGCATCTCTGTGCGGGCTCATGGGGGGGCGTGGCACGATATCGTGTTTTCTGGACCAGACTCTTTCACGGAGACACCGGATTTGAGCGCCACCGACTGTGATGGTTGCGCCGAGGTCTTTTTTGGCGGCGAATCTCTCGGCGAATTTTGCCCTGACATTTCAGCGGCGCTGAACTGGGAGACGCGGCCATGGTAAAACAGGCCTTTTTATTGTTGGGTTGTTTTGGCTGTGGCTCGGCCAAAGAGGGTGAGGTCCTTTCAATCGAGGACACTCAAAGCCCGTCAGTTGAACATTTATCGGTGACTGCGCAGCTTGTTCGGGCCAGTATCGACACCCGCGGGGTGCGGCCATCTGTGTCGGAATTGAAGATCATCGCCGCAGATCCAAATGCATTGGGTGCGATGGTTGACGCTTTTGTAGACGACCCGCGCTGGGCAGCTCAGGTTCGCGATATGTACGGGTATACCTACCTTACTCGGACCGAGGGTTACTTCACCCTGGGCCAAGCGGTGGGTTTGGACTCTGCCCAGGAGCTGGGGCCGTTTACTTCGGCGATGGGCGAAGAGGCCTTGCGCATCCTCTCGACTGTCGCCGATGAAGATTTGCCCTGGACCACCATCGTTACGGCGGATTGGACGATGGCAAATGAGCAGACCGCGATGGCGTTGCCGGTCGACTATCCAGTGGGCGAAACCGGCTGGAAAAGGGCCCATTATACCGACGGCCGCCCTACCGCCGGGGTGTTGTCGGGCACCAATATGTGGATTCGTTTCACTTCGACAGTGTCCAATTTCAATCGAGGCCGGGCCAATGCCATCAGTCGATTGCTGTTGTGCAATGACTACCTTGAGCGCGAGATTGAGCTCGACAGGAGCCTCAATCTGATCGACGCAGAGGCGACGGCAGAGGCGATTAAAAGCAACCCGGGTTGCAATGCGTGCCACAGCAGTCTCGACCCTTTAGGCAGCAACTTGTTCGGCTTCATGCACATGCACGATGGGGCCATCGAGTTGACGACATACCATGGCGAACGCGAGAACTGGTGGAAGTACGGCACCCAAGCTGCGCCCGCGCTTTTCGGTACCCCCACGCAGGGTTTGTCCGGCTTGGGGACGGCCATCGCAGCGGACCCTCGGTTTCGGAGTTGTGCTGTCGAGCAGGTCTTTTCTGGCTTGGTCGAAGCACCGAGCATTGAGGATACTGACCGGCTGTTGACCCACCTGGCTGATTTTGAGGCTGGCGGGCTCACCTTGCGGGCTTTGGTGCGCTCTGTTTTGCGCTCTGCAGCATACCGGGGAGAGACCGGGGTGATGTCCAAGATGGTGCGCTCGGAGCAGTATGCCAGCCAAATCGAAGACCTGACCGGCTATCGGATGACCTATGTGGATTATGATCTTTTACAGAGCGACTTGATCGGCATTCGCTTGCTGGCGGGGGGGGTAGACGGTGTGAACGTCACCCAAGCGCCCATCAACCTCAACGCCACGATGGCTTTGGCCCATGAGCGTATCGCTGAGGCGGCGGCGTGGACAGTGCTCGCCGCCGACCGTGCAGCCTTACTCGATGGCGGGACGCCTCGGCTATTCACCCATCTCAACCCGACAGATGTGCGGGCTCAAATCGAGTATCTTCACCAGCGCGTGCTCAGTCATGAGCCCGCTGAACACATCGCGGCCATCGACGACAGCGAGGCATTATTTTCTGAGCTGATGGCCATCAGCGATGACCCGGAGGCGGCTTGGTCGGCCTTGTTGAGTGCACTGTTCCGCGATCCTGATTTTCTTTTTTATTGAGCGATGACCATGCGTAGACGCGATTTTTTACTCTCATCTTCGGCGGTGGCGACGGCCGGCCTGCTTCATCCACGCTCGGCGCGCGCAGCTCCTGCTGAGGCGGACACAAAGTTTTTGTTCGTGCTCGCAAACGGAGGCTGGGACATCGTTCAAGCATTTTACGATGCTGCACCCCACGGTAATGTTCACACGCCTGCGGGCTTTAGCTTGGACGATAGTCACGGTGATTTGACCTACGTGCGCTCGGACGCGTTGCCTCAGGTGAGCACATTTTTTGATGCCCATTGGCAGCAATCACTCATCGTCAATGGGCTGTGGACCAACTCTGTCGCCCACGAAAGTTGCATGAAGTACCTGCTGACCGGGGGCACCGCGAAAAAGCCAGACTGGGGTGCCATCATCGCGTCGAGTACCGCCGATCGCTACACCTTGCCCCATGTGGTGGTGTCGGGATCATCTTTTGCAGCGCAACTGGGCGGGGTGCAGACCCGTGTTGGCACTTCGGGTAAGCTCGATGGCTTGATTACCGGTGATTTTATCAACGAGACAGACAGTCAACCAGGCCGACACGGTGCCGATATTGAGGCTGTTTTGAACCGCCACCTCGTGCAACGCGCCGAAGGGGTGGAGGCTCGGGGAGAAGCCCATATCGACCAGCTCGCCCGCTATGCCAAGGCCATGGCAGAGTCCGATGCCCTCAAGCATCAAAGCCTCTCTTTTTCGACCACCCGTGACCCCACGGAGCAAGCGAATTTTGCCATGGACGCGCTGTCGGTCGGCCTGAGCCGGTGTGCCTCGATCGCGCATATGGACTGGGACACCCATCAAGATAATGACGACCGTCAATCACTGCGATTTGGGGAGCTGTTCAGCCTGCTTACGCACATCATGGATGGCCTTTCCAGTCGCTTGGCTCCGTCGGGGGTGGCTTTGTCTGAGGAGACTGTGGTGGTGGTGTTCTCCGAAATGGGCCGCACGCCGAGCATCAACGCCGACCTCGGTAAAGATCACTGGCCGGTGACCAGCGCCTTGGTTGTGGGGCCTGGATTTTCGACAGGCCGGACTGTTGGCGGCTTTGATGAACTGTTTTACGGCCAACCCATCGACCCAGACACCGCAGAGGTCGACGCGGCCGGTGTAGACATCAGCGCAGGAGCGTTTGGGGCGACCTTGCTCCAGCGTGCTGGGGTTGACCCTGGAGAGTGGTTACCGGGTTTTAAGGCGATTCCGGGTTTATTGAGCTAAGGGTTACTACCCCCAGCGCACAGAGGAATAATGGTAGGCTAAACGTCACCAGCGACCGGACTTAATGTGGAAAAAAAGGGCAGTAAACGGCAAGCAGTTTTGGACGCCCTTACAGGCCAAGGGCTCAGTCGTGAGGCGATGGCCCGGGTGGCGGAGCTTACCGGTGTGCCCGAGGCGGATGTGTACGGGGTGGGTACCTTTTATACACTGCTCGCCGAGCCTGGGCCGCGGGTGTGCCAAGGGCTGAGTTGCAAGCTCGCCGGTGGTGATGCTTTGGCCGAAAAACTAGAAGCCAAAGGCACGGTGCACCGGGTGAGTTGTCTCGGGCAATGTGACCGAGCTCCGGTGTCTTTGGGCGAAAACAATCGCCTTGATGTCGCGGGCCCCCGCGGAGGGATTAGCCCTGACAACCCCGGCTTGGTCATGAATCTCGCGGGCGAAGACGACCCCAGCTATCCGGCCCTCGCATGGGCACGAAAGATGGGTGGCGAGGCGGTGATTGACGAGCTGGAGGCCAGTGGGCTGCAGGGTCGTGGTGGGGCTGGGTTTCCGGCGCACATCAAGTGGCGTGCAGTGCGCGCCGAGGCTGAGCCCACAAAATATGTGGTCTGTAATGCAGATGAGGGCGAGCCTGGCACCTTCAAAGACCGCGAAATTATGCTGAGGCGCCCACAGTTGATGCTAGAGGCTTTGGCCATCGCAGCTTTTGTGACCGGTTGTGAGGCCATTTACATTTACGTGCGCGGTGAGTTTCCAGAAGAGACAGATGCATTGAAGGCCGCCCTCGCAAAAGGGGGTCTTGAAGATTTTGAATTCCGGTTTATCGAAGGCCATGGCGCTTATATTTGCGGCGAAGAAACAGCCCTAATTGAGAGCATCGAGGGCCGCCGAGGCATGCCAAGACTCAAGCCGCCCTATCCGACGCAACAAGGGTTGTGGGGCAAGCCAACCCTGATGAACAATGTGGAGACTTTGGCATGCGTGCCGGATATTTTGTTGCGCGGTGGGGCACGCTTTTTGGCCCTCGGAAAAACTGAGCCTGGCACCAAACTTTATTGCTTATCCGGCCATGTCAACAACCCCGGAGTGTATGAACTTCCGCTGGGAGCGAGCTTGAATGAGCTGGTGGCAGCCGGCGGTGGCTTTGTGGGTACGCCCTTGGCATTTTCGCCAGGCGGTGCCAGTTCAGGGGTGTTGCCCATGTCGCTCGCAGACGAACCCCTCGACTTTAAAAGCCTCGCTGCTCACGGGTCGATGCTCGGAAGTGCCGGGGTTGTGGTGCTCAACGACACCGTGGATATGGCTTGGGTGGCCCAAGTTCAGGCGGTCTTTTTCGAAGACGAATCCTGTGGTCAATGTGCACCCTGTCGCATTGGGGCCCGTTTGGTACGACAAGCCTTGGACCGATATTTACAGAGCGGGAATCCAGATAATCTTGAGCATATTGAGGAATTGGCCTGGGAGATGACCGAGGGGTCAATCTGTGGTCTGGGCATGGTGGCGGCAGAGCCAGCGGTGACCGCGCGGCGGCATTTTTCTGACCATTTTGGGGTGCGTCCATGAGCGACTTTGAGATTATGATCGATGGTCAAACAGTGGGCGCCTCTGATGGGGAGACCGTGCTGACTGCGGCCATCCGCGCTGGGGTGAGCATTCCCACTTTGTGTCATGACCCAAGACTCGACCCCGCCGCAGCTTGTCGCACATGTTTAGTCGAGGTGTCGGGCTCAGGGCGTTTGCAGCCTGCCTGTGCGTGGAAAGCCCAAGCAGACATGACGGTCGTGACAGAGAACCCACGGATAAAGCGTCACCGAGCCGTGTTGTTGTCCATGTATTTGGCGGATCATGCGCTCGACGATGAGGGCTTGCCTGTGGAGCGGCCCAATGGCAACCAGCTTCGAGAGATGGTGATCAAAGAGGGGCATGCTTTTGATCTCGTACCGGTGGCTGCACCCAGAGGAAATCGAGAAGACAAAAACCCGTATGTGCAGTTCAATCCTGACGCCTGTATTTTGTGTGCACGGTGCACCCGGTACTGCGATGAAGTTGAGGCGGTCAGCGCCATTTCCTTGGCCGGACGCGGGTCGGCGACCACCATATCGACTGTCGCAGAGCGGTCTTTGCTCGACACCTCCTGTGAGCTGTGTGGCGGATGCATCGATGTTTGTCCCACCGGGGCGATGTTTGAAGGAAAGGCGCCGGTTCATGCACCCGAGGCCATCGAAAAAGTGCGCAGTACCTGCAATTTTTGCGGCGTTGGATGCCAACTCGATCTCAATGTGCTCGATGGTAAAGTGATCAAGGTCACAGCGCCCCCACCAGGCACCACCGTTAACGACGGAAACTTGTGTGTAAAAGGGCGGTTTGCCTACGATTTCGTCCATCATGACGACCGGCTTACCACCCCGCTGATACGCCGTGACGATGGCGAACTGCATCCCTGTTCGTGGGATGAGGCCATCTCGGCCGCGGCTGCTGGGCTGTTGGCCGTCAAAAAGAATCACGGCGCAGATGCCTTGGGTTTTATCTCGAGTGCCCGGTGCACGGTTGAAGAAAACTATTTGGTTCAAAAGATGTCTCGGGCCGCCTTTGGTACCAACAATTGTCATCAGTGCGCCGCAACCTGACACGCGCCCACCGTCGCCGGTCTGGTGACAATGTTTGGTGCAGGGGCGATGACCAACTCCATCCCTGAGATTCGCGACGCAGAGTTGCTTTTTGTGATTGGGTCCAACACCACCGAGGCTCACCCCATCATTGCGATGGAAATGAAGCGTGCTGTTCGCAACGGCGCCAAGCTTATCGTGGCAGACCCTCGGGCCATCTGGCTGACCGAAATCGCTGATATTCATATGCAGATCAAGCCAGGTACCGATGTGTGGCTGCTGAATGCCATGGCCCATGTGATCATCGCCGAGGGGCTTCAAGATCAGGCCTTTATCGATGCTCACACCGAAGACTTTGGCGAGGTTATCGCCGCTGTGGCCGATTACACCCCCGAAAAGGCCGAAGAAATTACCGGTGTTCCGGCTGAAGATATTCGTCAATCTGCCCGGCTGTACGCGACCACCAAGCACGCGGGCATCTATTACACCTTGGGCATCACCGAACATACCCACGGCACCGACAATGTGTATTGCCTGGCCAACTTGGTGCTGATGACCGGACACTTGGGCCGCGTGTCGAGCGGGATGAATCCCTTGCGTGGCCAAAACAATGTTCAGGGCGCGAACGATGCCGGGGCGAGCCCTATTTTTTACCCGAGCTATCAGCGGGTTTCAGACCCCACGGCCCAAGCGAAATTTGAGGCTGCCTGGGGGGTGGACCTTTCGCCGAATGAGGGTCAAAACCTGAATCAAATGATGAAAGAGATGGGCAAGAGCATCCGGGGTTTGTTTGTGATGGGAGAGGATATCGTGTTGTCTGAGCCCAACACCGGGGCCATTGAGGCTGGGCTGAACGGCATCGATTTTTTGGTCATGCAAGACATTTTCCCCAATGAGACGATGCGCTACGCTGATGTGGTTTTTCCCGCGGGGTGTTTCGCAGAAAAGGAGGGGGTGTTCACAAACTCTGATCGCCGGGTGCAGCTGGTGCGAAAGGCGGTCGACCCACCGGGCCAGGCCAGGGCTGATTGGCGTATTCTCTGCGACTTGGCCCGTGCGGTTGGCTATCCGATGCCTGCTTATGCCGATCCCAGTGAAATTTATGCTGAAATGGCCAGCCTGAGTCCGAAATTCGCCGGTATTTCTCACGCGCGCATCGCGGAAGAAGGGGGATTGCAATGGCCATGTTCGCATGTCGATCACCCCGGCACCGTGACCTTGCACGGCGATGGCCCGATCAAGGGGAAAGGCAGTTTTCAGGGCGTATTTTACAGGCCAAGTGCGGAGTTGGCGAGCCCAGAGTATCCATTGGTTTTGTCGACCGGCCGCACCTTGTATCACTATAATAGCGCCACCCAGACTCGCCGAGATGGGGGTTTAGACGCAAAGCAGTCGGAGAACTTCATTCAGATGCACCCTCAGGATGCCAGAAGGCTCGACGTGGCTAATGGTGAGCGGGTGTCCGTGATTTCTCGCCGCGGTCAGATCGGCGCTGTTGTGGAGCGGACCCGAAGTGTACGGCCAGGCTGTGTGTGGATGCCTTTTCACTTCAGCGAAGACATGGCCAACCGGCTGACCAACGATGCGGGCGATGCGGTGACGGGCACGGGTGAGTACAAGGTGTGTGCTGTGCGTGTGGAGCAGTTCAGCGGTTGAGTGCTCTGGGCGCTATACCCAAGAGGTCGGCACCAGGTCTGGGTTGAGCGCCCACAGGCCGCGCTTGAGCAAGTCCACAGCTGTTGCTGTGTCTGTACCACCACCACTCGCTTCAAGTTCAGCGATGAGTTGTGCCAGTCCCGCTCGACCGAGCGTCTCAAAGTTGGGAATGGAAATCCCCGCCTCGATGAGGCCAGCATTGAGCTTCGCCTTGTAATGGGTATGGAATTTCTGACTCACTACCTTGAAGTAGAGCAAGCGAATCACCGTGTCTCGGCGCACCTCCATCTCACGTACCACCTGAGTTGATGCTTCTGGATGGGAGGTGAGTCGCTGGATCATGCCGTAGTATTCGCGAAGCGCGCCCGACTGGGGGTTGTAAACTTCGCTCTTGCCCTCGAAATAGTTCAGGAACATGGCCTCCAGGTCGGTCACGGAGGCATGCAACTCGCTGTATGACATGGGGTCGATTTCTTGGCCTTGGAAACCATCGACGGAATTCCAAGTGGAGACGTTCTCAGCCTTGCGGCTGTCGCCTGCGAGTGTTGGGTCGACCTTGCCCGGGTCCATGCCAGGCATGGTCGCATCCACCCACGACTCCATATGCGTCTTGGCACCGCTCCATGTGCCAGGAGAGGAATCCTGGTAGGCCCAGATGCTCTCCACACCAGGAAGCATTTTTTGGTGGTCAGCCATGCGCGTCTCGCCACCGGCGTAGCAGGCAGACAACATCAGGTGTTTGACCTGTGCCGCGGCGATTGGAAATATCTTAAAAAGTGTAGCGAACTCCTCAAAGGTGATGACGCCATTGTCATCTCCCCAAATTTGGCTGCCGACCGAGTGGCCTGAGAGCACCATGCGGTCGATCTCCCGTTCACCCATTTCTGCCTGGGAGAGAATCTTGATGAACTGTGACAGTTCATCTCGGGACTTATCTCTCGAGTCGACCAGATACTGCGCGACGTCGATGGCCAGCTGATCGGGGACACCCAGTGACGAGGCAAAGACTGCGGCGCCAGTCGTCGTTGAAAGGTCTACATCAACCCCATCAACATTGGCGGTGTCTTGCTTTTTTGATGGTGTCGCAGAGATGGCGCCACCGTTGCCGCGGTTAAAGCGATTGAGGGCTCGGGCCTCAGATGAAGCCCCGCCGTTGAGGCCCAAGACCACGATGCCGTTCTTATCGGGGTCGAGCTCGCGGGGGCCCGTAGATTGATTGTTGGCCCTGATGTGCTCAACAATTGCCGCATTGCCAACCAAGTCTTGGAGGTCTGGCTCAGAAGCGCTTGCTTCATCGGTACCCGTATTGCTTGTGCGGGTCGCGAGGTCTCTGTGGCTGAGGTCGGGCATGCTGTAGGATCTTTAAGGACGGTTTCGCAAGTTACAAGAGCGTATTGAAGGAGGCTATATGGTGTTCACCCTATCGGTGCTGTCTGGTTTGGCTTTGGCTGGACCCCCTCCGCTTTGTCAGGCGTCTTGTTTGACCCCATTTGGGCAGGTGATCGGCAAAGCTGGAGATGTGATTGTGCGCTCCAATTGCTCGGTGGAGTGTGTAGATCCAACCCCCATCATGAGTGCCCATCCGGGGCATCCAGATGGCGTATACACCGGTATTGGGTGGCAGTGCGTGGAGTTCGCCCGCAGGGCTTGGCTCAGTCAATATGGGCGGGTGTTTGGCTCGGTAGACACAGCAGCAGACATGTGGACGGCTGTGCGGACCATCGCTAAACCAAACGGTGAAGCGGTGTTGCCCGTTGTTGCGCATCCAAACGGCGGCAGTGTTTTACCGGCAGCGGGCGATCTGGTGATTTATGCGGTCGACCCGGCTCAACGAAGCTTGCGCTTTGGGCATGTGGGCTTGGTGGTGGCACTCACCGACGATGGCGTGGCTTTAGCGGAGCAAAACTGGAGCAATCAGCCGTGGCCACATGCTGGGTTTTCTCGGAAGCTAAAGAACCAAGCGGGAAAGCTGCATGATCCCCAGGGCACAATCTTGGGCTGGTTGTCGGTTCAGCAAGGCGATCAATAGCGGAAAGGCCAGGTCAAAAAATAGCGTTTGATCCGCAGGTAAATCCCAAAAAGTCCCAAGGGCTCAAAGATCAAAAACCCACACACGGCGACGGAAAACACCAGGGTGCTGCGTTGAGCCGAGGTGAGGTCCGACAAGATCGGCAGCCCGGCGGTGAGGGTTTCGACCAAAGGTGAGAGCATCACCAAGGTGATGGCCCCGGCCACAGCGCCAAAAATAGTGCCCACCCCGCCGATGACAATCATGGAGATGTAATGGACCGACATATGTAAATCGAAGGGTGGCTCTATGGTGATGTATTGCTGCTCAAATGCGTACATCGCCCCTGCCACCCCCGCAAAAAATGAGGAAATACCAAAGGCCATGATTTTAGCTTTTGCTGGATTGACGCCCAAGGCTTCTGCGGCGAGGTCGCTGTCGCGCACGGCCATCATCGCCCGACCGGTGTTTGAGCGGCTGATGTTGACCCCGGCTAAACAAACCGCGGTGGCGATGCCAAGGTACAAAAAGTAGAGCTTGGTTTGAAATGAGAGTTCAAGGCCGGCCACGTGCCAAGCCGCGGTCATATCCCCCAAGCTTGAAGCACCCTCTACGGCGCTAAAACCGGTGTGCATCGGAACAGAGATGCCACTCACCCCGCCGGTTAACTCTGGAAAACTCAGCAAGATGTGCGCCACGATGGGAATGAGGCCCAATGTGACCAAGGCCAGGTACAAACCCCGCAACCTTAAGGCGAATGGGCCGACGGCCAAACCCACAATGGCTGCGGCAAAACCGCCCATCGGGATGCCCAACCAAAATGGCAAATGGAGGACATGGCCTGCCACAGCCACGGTATACGCGCCGATGGCCATAAATGCGGCATGGCCGAGGCTGATTTGACCGGCAAAACCGGTGAGAATCATCAAGGATACAGCCCCCACCACGGCGACCAGGGTTTGGGTGCCAATGGTGAGCCAACGTGCGGAGGCCATAAACGGCCATGCCACCAAGACCACGAGGGCCAAAGTCCAGGCGATCTTGTGCCAGATATCGGCAAACAAGCGACTGTCGTCTTTGTAGGAGGTGACCAGTGGACGTGTGGGCATATCAGACCCGCTCTACTTCTTTGGTGCCAAACAGGCCATGGGGCTTGAAGACCAAAAATAGGACCATCACGAGATAGGGAAAGACCGTGTGGAAGTTGTGGCCAAATTGGCCGAGATGCTCGTTGACATAGCCCTGGGCGAGGACCTCGAGAAGCCCCAAGCCCAGCCCCGCCACCACAGCGCCCCGGATGGAGTCAAGGCCGCCTACGATGACGGCTGGGAATGCCCGCAGGGCGACAAAACCGAGGTTCGAGTCCAGATTTCTCGGGAACATGCTCAAGAAAATTCCCGCCAATGCGGCGACAGCACCGGCGATAAACCAGGTAGACCCAAAAATACGACCCACGGGGATGCCGAGTGCCAGGGCGGTCTCTTGGTTGGAGCTTGTGGCTTGCATGCCGATGCCCAAACGGGGTTTGTTGATCATCCACCAAAAGCCAATCAAGGTGACGACCCCGGCGATGACGGCGCCGAGCGCACTGTAAAAGACATTGGCGCCCCACAAGCTGATGGATGCGCTTGGGTCCCACGGGGTGGGCATGCCGACGGGCGATGGCCCCCAGACCAGCAACACCAATGAGCGCAAGATCATGCCCACAAAAATGGTCACGATGATGGTGACGAATACCTGTCTGCCGATCAGCGGCCGAAGGACAAGCCGTTCGATCCCAGCGCCCACAAGGCCGGTCATTCCCATTGCACCGATGAGGGCCAAGGGCCAAGGCACCCCGAAGTCGCACAAGGCCACCATCACAAAGCCACCCAAAGTCAGCAGCTCGCCGAGGGCAAAGTTGAAGACCTGTGAGGCCCGATACACCACGACAAAGCCCAGGGCGATGAGGGCGTAGCTGGTGCCAAGCGCAAGGCCGCCAAAACACAGTTGTAAGAAGGTGTTCATGTGTACATCTCCTCGATGAGGGTGGACCAAATCTCGCAGACCGGTCCGCGGCGCACCTTTTGGGTGGCGGTGAGCTCCCCATCATCTTGGTGCAGTTCTTTGTTGAATAAGCGGTAGGCGCGCACTTGCTCCACCCGCCCGAGCTTTTCGTTCAGACGTTTGATTTCGTCGCCGATGAGGGTGACCACTTGTGGCTTGCCAGCCAAATCCTCAAAGTCCGTGTGCCCCAAATCGGTGCGGGTGGCCCAGTCGCTCACAGCGTCGAGATCGATTTGAATGAGTGCCGACACAAACTTTCGCCGGTCGCCGATGGCCACGACTTCTTTAATGAATGGGCTCATCTTGATGGCGTTTTCGATGCGTTCAGGGCTGAGGTTTTTGCCCCCAGCGGTGATGATGATTTCCTTTTTTCGACCGGTAATCGAGAGGTAGCCATCTTTGTCTATTTGGCCCAAATCACCGGTGTGTAGCCAGCCATTTTTGTCGATGGTGGCGGCGGTGGCTGAGTCGTTATGGAGATAGCCGACAAAGACGGGTGCGCCGTAAAGCAAGACTTCCCCATCGTCTGCGATGCGGCATTCCATGCCACCGATGACTTTTCCGACCGTCCCAAAGCGGGCATCTTTAGGTGGATTGATATGACTCACTCCAGCACATTCGGTTTGGCCAAAAGCCTCAAGCACGGGAATATTGGCGCTGTGAAACCACCGGAGAATGTCCTCAGAGATGGGGGCCGCGCCCGAGAATGGAAGCCGGCACCGCCGCATGCCCAAGCGCTCGGCGAGGGGTCGGTAGATCAACAGGTCGGCCAAAAACCCTAAAATCCCGGTGCGTCGGGTTTTTCCGTTGATGGCAAAGGCGAACAGCTTTTGTTTGAGCCACGAGGAGTCGGCCATTTTGAGTTGAACGGAAGCGTGCATCTTCTCCCAAATTCTGGGCACCCCCAAAAAGATGGTGGGCGAGACTTCGCGCAAGTCGTCTTGGACGGTCTCGATGGCTTCGCCAAAGTGGACGATCGCACCTGAGGCCAGGGGTAGAAAGACCGTGAAAATCTTCTCGGCCACGTGGCATAGGGGCAGATAGGACAACAAGGTGTCATCTGGGCTGACGTTTAAGCTTTCGGTGAGCGTATCGGCAGCAGGGCACACATTGGTATGCGACAGCTGTGCGCCCTTGGGTTGGCCGGTGGTACCTGAGGTGTAAACCACCATCGCAGGGGCGTCGGGATCGAGGGTTCGGCGTTTGGCTTCAGCCCACGACAACGGCGGTGGGTCGACCGCGGATAGAAAGTCAGCCCAAGAGATCAAGCGCGGGTCGGTGTAGTGGCGCAGACCTCGGGGGTCAAAGACCACGATGTGCGCGAGCGATGGGGTCTGGTCTTCGCATTCGATGGCTTTGTCGACCTGCTCTTGGTCTTCACAAAAGATGAGCTTGCTTGCGCTGTGGGCGAGCACATAGGCCACGTCCGCTGTGGGGTTGGTTTGGTAGATGCCCACCGACACTGCACCCAGCAACTGCGCACCCAAATCGGCCCACAACCATTCGGTACGGTTGCCGCTCAGGATGCCCACATGGTCTCCACTGACGATGCCAATGGCCTCGAGGGCCGCTGCTGCGTGGGCCACTTTTTGGTGGTACTCAGCCCAGCTGAACGCCTGCCAAACGCCGAGGGATTTTTCGCGCAAAGCCACCCGGTTTGGGTGCACATCTGCAAGGTGGGCAAGCCGGCCGACGAGGGTTGAGCGCGAGATCATATTGTGTCCTCGCTATTGCCTAAATATGCTGCTCGGACAGCGGGGTCGTTTCGGATTTTATCGGGAGTGCCCACAGCGATGGCGTTGCCAAACTCCAAGACTGCGACCCGATCCGCCAGGTCGAGAACCATGTGTAAATCGTGCTCAATCAAAATCTGTGTGATGCCCCGGTCTTCTTTGATATCCAGGATGTACCGCGCCATATCCTCGGTCTCTTCGCGGTTGAGGCCGGCGGCGGGCTCGTCCAAGAGCAAGAGTTTGGGCTCCATGCACAAGGCTCGGCCAAGCTCTACGCGTTTGAGCACCCCATACGGCAGCACGCCGACAGGGGTTTTTCGGACGCCTTCAAGGTTCAAAAAATCGATGATGTCTTCAGCCAATGCACGGGCTTCACGTTCTTGTTTTTGGGCCCCCTCAGTCCACAGCATATCGGCCCACCAAGCGCTGGTGTAACGGTGGTGACAACCCACCAACATATTGTCGAGAACGGTCAGGTGTTCGTACAATGCGAGATTTTGGAACATTCTGGCGATGCCCATCGTGGCCCGAGAATGTGCGGGGGCTTTCACGATGTTTTGGCCCTCAAAAATGATGGCGCCGGATTGGGGGCTGTACAGGCCAGAAATACAGTTAAAAAGCGATGTTTTTCCCGCACCGTTGGGGCCAATTATGGCCAACAATTCACCGGGATTCACCGCCAAAGACACCTCACGCAGGGCGCGCACCCCTTTGAAGGAGAGGTCGACATCTTGGAGTTGGAGCAGTGGGGTCATCAGCTCAACCATCGTTTGCGGCGGCGGTAATGTTTAACATCGCGGAAGCTGGTCTTGTCGGCGCCCATACCCAGGTAAAAGGCCTGAATATCGGCGTCGGCCTTCAAGGTTTCCGAGGCGCCTTCGAGCACGACTTTTCCGGTCTCCAAAATGGTGGCGTGGCTGGATAGTTCTAAAGCCATGGTGGCATTTTGTTCGACCAAAAGCACGCTCACCCCATCTTTGCTGATTTCGGTGATGAGCCTGGCGACGTCTTTGACGATTTTCGGTGCCAGGCCCAAGCTCGGTTCGTCCATCAACAACAGGCGGGGGTGGCTCATCAAAGCGCGGGCGATGGCGAGCATTTGCTGCTCTCCGCCAGAAAGGTAGCCGGCGGGCCCATGACGTCGCTCGGCTAAAACTGGGAAACGGGTATAAAACCTGTCGAGATCGTCATTGAGCTTGGCTGGGGGTGCGACAAAGGCGCCGGCGCGGAGGTTTTCTTCTACCGTTAGCTCCGGGAAAATCCGTCGCCCTTCCATCACGGTCGAGATGCCCAAGCGAACGATGGCCTCGGGGTGTTTGCCCACCAAATTATGCCCATCAAAGGTGATGGAACCTTTGGTGACTTTACCCTCGTGGATGTCGAGCATGCCGGTGATGGCCCGCAAGGTTGTGGTCTTGCCCGCACCATTTGGCCCCAACAAGGCCACCACGCCGCCATCGGGCACTGTGAGGCTGACACCCCGCAGCACCCGCAGGACGCCATGGTAAACGGTCTCAAGGTTTGTGACCTCGAGCATGGTTTAGCTCAGCCCTTCTCGGCTGTGGCTGGGGGAGCGTCGACCGCAGCCTTGGCGCCAGCGGTGGCGTAATCTGCGACCACAGCCCAGCTCTTGGATTCAAAGTCGGGCTTGAGTACGCGGGTTTTGGCACCGGTCTCGTAGGGGAAGGTGGTGAGGCTGATCGGCTGAATCATGCCGGCGGCGTTCCAGTTTTTGATGGCACTGAGCTGCTTGAGATAGCCGGCACGGGTGATGTCGTTGGCGGCGATGGCGTCGCTGGCTGCCTGAATTTGGACCAGCCCTTGGATGTATGAGAGCAAGGTATAAAAGTCGGGTGAGCCTAAATCACCACCGTGACTGGCCCATGCGGCCAAAAAGCTGTCCATTCCGTCGACCTTTTCACCCCAAAAAGGCATGCCGTTCATCTGGTGGTAGTTGGCGAAGACAGCACTTGGAATGACCTTCGGGCTGAAAAACATATCGATCCAGGCCGGTGTGTTCGCGATCCATTTTGGCATGTAGCCGAGCTGGGCGGCGGTTCCCAAGATGGGGCCAGTAGCACTCGGCAATGTGGTGAGCATGACAACCTCTGCTCCAGCATCTTTGAGCCTGGTAATGACGGCGGTGAAGTCCTTTTGGCCGGGGGCAACGGTGGCCTCAGCGACGACATTCACACCGTGAGCCTTGGCCGCTGCCATCCATCCGGTGTGGCCATCTTTGCCGTAGTCGTCTTGTTGGTAGACGATGCCGGCCTTGATGGTGGTTTTGTCATCGGCGCTGGCCACAACCCAGTCCATCGCGCGCTTGGCTTCAAGGATGTAGCTTGGGCCGATGGGGGGTGTGTGCTTGTGTTTGGCCATCTCGCTCGAGAGTGATGCTGGGAAGGCCACGATGTTGGCGGCCTCGAGCATGGGTCGTAAAGGCAGTGTGTTTGGTGTGCCAAAACTGGTGCCGATAAAGAGCACTTCGTCGGCGATTTCTTTGAAGGCCTGGGTAGATTTTTGAGGGTTGTATCCGTGGTCGCGCTCGACGAGTTTGACCGTCCAGCCCTCAGGTAGAAGCCCAGAATTTCCAGCATTGATTTGTGCTGCCAGTAGCCGTTTTCCGGCGGCGTAGGGTTTGCCAATGACTGCGGCGGGGCCACTTTCGTCATTGAGTGCGCCGATGGTGATGGTTTTGGCCTGTAGGTCTACGCCTTTGTCGGCCTTAATTCCCGTGGGGGCGGTGGTGTCGGCAGGGGGAGTGGTCTCGCCTCCGCAAGCTGAAAGCGCAAAAAGGGCGGCGGTGGTGCCGAGTTTGACGAGGTTGAACATGCTCTCTCCGAGTTGAAATGCCCCATACTTTGGGGCGGTTCGTTATGTTGACGCCGCCTTATAACAGGGGGAAGGGTTCAGATGTCACAAAGAACACTCGCTTTCAGTGCTTTGACGCTGTTTATGATGATTTTCAGTCCTTCAGGCTGGGCCAAAAATGAACCCATCATCGTAGCGCAATGGGTGCGACACCAACTTGAGTTGAGGGTGATTGCGCCAGATGGAGAGCATCTGTCTGGGCCAGCGAGCGCTGAGATTGTTTTGTGTGAAGAGGCCATCGATATGTCCATGGCGGGCAGCATGCTTGAGGACGGCATTATCTTGCGCTTGAAAGCCCATGGGCCCCACAAACTTGAGGGCCAGCTTTCGGTGGGCGTGTGCGCGGACTCGGGCAATATTTGTCGGTTGGTCGATCTCCCCTTTTCGGGGACGCTTTTGGGTAAAAAAGGAGAGTTGTTGTTGGGGGCGCCGCCACCGAAAGCCAAAGCCACCGATGCCGTACACAAGGCTGCTGATGTTTTGGCTGCATTTGAAAGGGCGAAGTTGAGCGAAAAACCGGTGTTGCTCGACTTCTCGACCGTTTGGTGCCCACCGTGTCAGACGTTGGCTGCTGAGGTTTTGCACGACCCTCAAGACGCTGATCTGCTCTCCCAATTTGAGGTGGTGGTGCTTGACGCCGACGCAGCGAGCTCTTTTGAGTGGAAAGATCGCTATGGTGTGACCGGGTACCCCACCCTCATCGTCGCCAATCCAGCAGGGGAGTTGGTTGGGCGCTTGATGGGTTTTGATGAAGAGCAAGAAACCCTTGACTGGCTCGCGGCCATGGCGGGGGTCACAAGCACTGTGTCGGCATTGTTGGGGAACCTCGAGGGGGTCTCTGAAGCGGCATTGGGCTCAAGTGCCCGGCGTTTAATGGACGAAGGCCACGATGAGGCGGCAAAAACCTTAATCGCACGCATTCCAGATGAGGGCGACCGGGCTTTATTGTCCTTTCGTCTGGCCCCGAGTCATGATCTGCTGCCGATTTTGGTCGCGCAAAAATCGCCCGAGATTATGGAGTGGATTTGGGCGGTTGTGTATGAACTGTTCCAACAAGAGGACATTCCAGAGTCGAGTCGAAGCCTTGTGCGGCAAGCGATCGTTGAAGGCCTCAACCATGTCCCCCCTGAACAAGCCGCTGAACTGGCCTATGTTTTGGCGGACATCACCCCCGATAATGAGCACCCAGAGCGCATCTTTGCTTTGGGGGCGGCCTTGTATCGCACCGCTTTTTCAGGCGACCCAGTGAGCGACCGCGGACGGACCAGCTTTTTGGTGGATTTGCTGTACAGGGCGGGAAATGTTGAAGGGGCGCTCGAGGTGGTCGACGCGGCCATCGTTCATTTTCCTGAAGAATTTAGCTACCACAATAAGCGGGCGGGTGTGCTTCACGATGAGGCGCGTTTGGATGAGGCCTTATTGTCTGCAGTACTCGCCACAAAGTTTGCCAAGGGCGACACGATTTTGCGGGCCGGTATGAAACAGGCGGAGATACTCGCAGAGCTCGACCGAAAAGGCGAGGCTTCCCAAGTCTTGAAGTCGGTGTTGGACACAGCGATACGCCCTAAAGATGGCCAAAAAGTTCGAACCTGGCGCTATATCGAACTCGCCGAGGCGCAGTTGAAAACGCTGGGAAATTGAAGTGTTGTTTGAAACAAAAATGAAACATCATCATGCGACATTGGGGTGACAGTCGGTGTTCAGGGCTATCTTTCGCTTGTTTACCCTGGTAAATCTGTGATTCAGAAGGAGATGTCATGACTTCAACTCAGACTTTGTTTCTCTCGATTTTCGCGCTCGGCTGTGGGTTTCAGGGCTCAAAATCCGACCTTGAGGGCTTTGGGGCCGATGATGCGGGTGCTGGCGACCCGTCAGAAAATGGTGGGGTTGAGCTCGAGATTTCCAGTCCTGCGGCAAATACCGACATCATTGGCGACTCAGTCGTGGTGACCGGGGTGGCAAAACAGTTGGAAGATGTCCGGGTGAATGGCCAGCCGATCACCGTTGATGGGGCGGGTCAGTTTTCGGTCACCTTGAGCGATATGGTCGGGGTTGAGGCCATCGTGTTGACCGGGGTGGATGATGACGGTGAGACGGTGTCGGAGCGGTTGGCCGTGCGGGTGAGCGAGTACTGGGTGGAGCGGCAGATCATCGACAAGGGCTTGATGTTTTCGATGGACAATGAGGGTCTTGGTATGGTGGCAGATTGGGCGGCCCAGCAGCTCGATCCAGAGACGTTGACCGAGATGGTGATGGAGTCGAACCCTGTTTTCTCGGCGGCGGAGGGCCTTTTGGGCTCGGTGGTCGTCAATATTGACGCCATTACATTTTCAACCGCCGCGGCTCTGGTTCGGACCACGGATTCGCATCTTTTTGCTGAATACACGCTGCACGATTTGGTGGTCACCGG
>DBIS01000212.1 GCA_002296975.1 Deltaproteobacteria bacterium UBA796
GAAACCCCCGCCAGTCGTTGTCATCGCAGTCGTCTTCGGCCAGAAAACCATCGCGATCGGCATCGACAAAGACAACAGAAGAGCCCCCGCTGTCACCCGAAGCACCGCCGGTATCATCGCTCTTATTGGACGGATCACCGCCGCACGCCATCGTCATCAAAATGAAGGGAACACACCGCATCGACCGCCTCCGATTTCCGATGCACAACGTAGCACACAAGCCCGCTATGCGCGGGCACTTATGGCTGATGTTCAATCGACTGGCGGCGAGTCTTGAGCCTGGGGGAGTTCGACGACCACCAGAGAAGCCACCACAGCCTCAACCCTATCCGCCAACTGGTCGGCCAAAGCGGTGGTATCAGCCTGCCGTTTACCCATCGTATGCCCGAGCAGGCCAAAGCCATACTCCAGTGAAAGGGTCGCTTTGGGATTTCGTGCCCGAAGCGTTGGTGCCATCGGCACAAAATGCCGTTGATAGCACGCCCGTACATGGGCAATGGCCCCTGCATTATCACCCTTGGACTTCAAACCGGCGGCCACACGAAGGCAATACCTGAGCGTGGTCGCGACGACCTGCACCCTTTGCACCGACTGGGGTTTGGCGTCGGTGGGGCCACAAGCCAAAATGAACCAAAATGCACACTTCATAAGGCGAAACGTAGCGCATACAGCGCCTGTGGGGAAGACCCGAGGTGAGTTGTTTGTTCCTTAGACCCCACCTTGTGACTACACTGGGCCCGACACACAGCGCATGGGGCGCTAGCCGGATCCGCAAGACCAGAGAGCACCATGAGATACGACCGATTTACCGTCAAAGCCAGAGAAGCCATCGGTGATGCACAAGCCTTGGCCGGCAAACAAGGCAACCCTGAGATTCGCCCCCAGCACCTGCTGTTGGTGTTGCTCACTCAAGACCAAGGTGTCGTCGCTTCATTACTCGCCCATATCGAGACGGACATCGCCGCCCTCAGCCGTGAGGCAGCCAAACTGGTCGACGGTTTGCCCAGCGCCTCTGGGGGCAATCAAGCGCGGGTATCGAGCCAACTCCAATCGGTCTTCGACGAGGCAGACGACATCGCAAAGGGCATGGGCGACTCCCACATCGCCACCGAGGTGCTGTTTTTAGCCCTGGGCAGAATCAAAGACAAACCCAGTCAACTCATGCGCGACCACGGGCTGAGCAGCGCCCGCATCGAAGAGGCGCTACAAATCTTGCGTGGGGGGCAATCGGTGTCGGGAGAAGATGCTGAAGCCAACTACGAGTCACTCGAAAAGTACACCCGGGACCTGACCAAGGATGCCCGCGAAGGAAAACTCGACCCAGTGATAGGCCGGGACGACGAAATCCGACGCACGCTTCAGGTCTTGAGCCGCCGCACCAAAAACAACCCGGTCCTGATCGGAGAACCCGGCGTGGGCAAAACCGCGATTGTTGAGGGTATCGCTCAACGGATCGCCAGCGGTGACATCCCGGAGAGTTTGGCCGATAAAAAGGTGCTGTCTCTGGACCTCGCAGCCTTGGTGGCTGGCGCCAAGTTTCGGGGTGAATTCGAGGAGCGCCTCAAAGCATTGCTCACCGAGATTGAGTCCGCGAAGGGGCAGGTCATCTTGTTTATTGACGAGCTTCACACCTTGATGGGCGCTGGAAAATCCGAGGGCTCGATGGATGCTGGGAATATGCTCAAGCCCGCGCTGGCACGCGGAGAGTTGCGTTGCATCGGTGCGACCACCTTGGACGAATACCGCAAGCACATCGAAAAAGACAAGGCAATGGAGCGGCGCTTTCAGCCCGTGTTGATCGAGGAGCCCTCGGTTGACGACACGATTCGTATTTTGCGGGGGATCAAAGAAAAATATGAGGTTCACCATGGCATCAAGATTCTCGACGATGCCATTTTGGCCGCAGCCACCTTGTCCGACCGCTACATTTCCAGCCGCCAACTGCCGGACAAAGCCATTGACCTCATCGACGAGGCGGCCAGCCGTCTTCGAATGGAGATAGAGACGACACCGCAGCCCATCGACAGCATGGAGCGGAATATACGAGGCATGAAGATCGAGCTGCAAGCCTTGTCGCGAGAAACAGACAAGGCCACAATCGAGCGAGCAGACTTGATGAAAGAGGAGATGGCAGCCCTCGAAGAGCAGGCCAACGAAATGCGCGCCAAGTGGATGAGCGAGAAAGAAGCCATCGATGCGATTCGCAACGCAAAAGAGCAACTTGAAGATGCCTCTCATCAACTGGACATCGCTGAAAGAGAGGGGGATTACGAAGGCGCGAGCCGCATCAAATTTGGTGAAATCCCTGAGCTGAACAGGCAAATTGAACACTCGAGCCAAAAGCTGGCTGACCTTCAAGGTGACGCGGGTGGCATCTTGCGAGAGATGGTCACCGAACACGATATCGCAACCGTTGTCGCCAACTGGACGGGCATCCCCGTGGCCAAGCTCAGCCAAGGTGAACAAGAGCGCTTATTGGGAATGGAGGACAACCTCCACGGCCGAATTATCGGGCAACACGATGCGGTGGTGGCCGTCTCCGACGCGGTTCGCCGAGCCCGAGCCGGGCTACAAGACCCCGACCGCCCCATCGGTTCATTCATCTTTTTAGGCCCGACAGGTGTGGGTAAAACCGAGCTCGCCCGCGCCTTGGCAGAGTTTATGTTCGACGACGAGCACGCCATGCTGCGCATCGACATGTCGGAGTTTATGGAGAAACACTCCGTCGCTCGGCTTATCGGCGCGCCTCCTGGGTACATTGGCTACGAGGAAGGCGGCCAGCTGACCGAGGCGATTCGTCGCAAGCCCTATTCGGTGGTCCTGCTCGACGAGATTGAAAAAGCGCACCCAGACGTGTTCAATATTTTGCTGCAACTGCTCGACGATGGGCGAATCACTGACTCCAAAGGCCGCACGATCGACTGTAAGAACTGCGTGCTGATCATGACCAGCAACATCGGTTCGCGGAAAATCATGGAAGCCGCCGGCGACCGCGAGAAGGCCACGAAGGGCGTGATGGAAGAACTCAAACGAACCGTTAAGCCCGAGTTTTTGAATCGCATCGACGACGTCATCGTGTTTGACGCCCTCACACGAGAAGACATCGCCAAGATCTTTGAGATTCAAATGAGACGGGTCAAGCGGCTTTTGGCCAACCGGTTTTTGAACATCGAGGTCACTCCGAGCGCCAAAGAAGTCCTCTGCGATGCGGGTTTTGACCCGGCCTTTGGAGCACGGCCACTCAAGCGTGCGATTCAACAATACCTGCTCAACCCCATGTCAAAGGCCATCGTAGCTGGCGGCTATGATTCTGGGGACTTGGTCAAGGTTGATGTAGAAGGAACCGGCGAAGATGCCATCATCACCTTTGAACGGATACCCGCACCAGAGGGCGCCTCTGATGAAGACCCGTCCGGCGACCCAGAAGAATCCGGCCCTCAAAAGGCTTTACCCGCGCCACCGACCTAATGGACCACACGGCCGCCAGGGCCGAGATGGTCGCCACACAGCTTAGGGCTCGGCATATCCGAGATGAAGCCGTGATCGCAGCCATCTCCACCGTTCCACGGCACCTGTTTATTCCAGAGACAAACCGTGATCTCGCTTATCGCGACGGTCCCGTGGCCATCGGTGAAGGCCAGACCATATCCCAGCCTTATCTGGTGGCCTTGATGACGGAGGCCCTTCAGCTATCTGCCGGCATGCGTGTCTTAGAGGTGGGAACAGGGTCGGGCTATCAAGCAGCAATCCTATCTGCTCTTGGGGTGCAGGTTCACAGCCTGGAGCTTCGACCACGGCTTCAGGCTCGGGCCACACAAACCTTGAACGCCTTGGGTGCCGGAGATGTCCAAACCCACCTCGGAGACGGCTTTGATGGGCTCTGCGCCTTTGCGCCCTTCGACCGCATCATCGTGACCGCTGCGCCCAACGCCATTCCACATGCACTCAGGGCCCAACTCAGTGCCCAAGGGCAAATGATTATACCCGTGGGCGCACGGAAAAAACAGATCCTTATGCGGGTGTACAACCATGAACGACGACTACCCGACGAGCCATTAATACCGGTTTTATTTGTGCCCATGACGGCAGGATAAGATTTAAAAAAACTCTAAAAAATGAGGTTTAACCTGTATTTTTATGATATGTGCATCATAAGCCACCATATAAATATTGGAGAATCATGATGTTTGGGCACACGCAGAGAAACATCGGTCAAACCAGCGATTGGGCGACTGCCTCCCAAATAATGACCAAGCGCCTCTTTACTGCACGACGAGATCAGCGGGTTGTCGAGGTGGTGAAAGGCTTGCTCAAGCATCGGATTTCTGGGGCACCGGTCGTTGACGATGCGCGACGCGTGGTGGGCGTGATCAGCGAACAGGACTGCATCAAAGCCTTGATGCGGGCGGTCCATCACCGGGTGCCCTTCTCGCTGGTCGGCGAGGTGATGTCGACACAGGTGATATCGATTTCAGAAGACACCCACATCATGACCATGGCCGACCTATTTTTGGCCCATCCGGTTCGCCGCCTGCCCGTGGTCCGAGATGGGATCTTGGTGGGACAAGTCAGCCGCCGAGATGTACTGACAACTGCCGTGTCGCTTTTCAAGGGCATGCCCACCCGCCAAGCAGCCGTGCTGTACCTCAGTGCATTGGGCCGCCAGGCGCCGGTCTAAACTTAAAGACCGATCGGCTCTTCATCCACCCGAGTGGCTTTCTTGGCTTCTGGCTTAATCTGGTCCTGAATGGTGGCTTTGGTCCACTTCTTGAAGGCATCTGCGTCGATAAACGGTGCATCGGGCGTAAAGTACAGCACTTCACCTTCGCCTTTACAGCGTTCGGCCAAATTGAGCGTCCAAAGTAACTCAGCGTTGCTCCGTACCTTGTCTTGAAGTTGGTCTGGCCAGGTTTGCCCAGGGTCGACCACCTCGGCCACATGGTAGCGTTGGACAGACTTTCCATTTTTACACACTGCATTTTCAAAGGCCACGGTGCCATACAGGAGCGTTTGGTCGTCGGAAAGCCTGTCTTTAAAGCGCACAGCGACCAACGCATCAGCCCCCGCTTCGTCGAGCAATACATTCAAGGTCATGCGGGCCTTGTCCACCGCTTCGGGTGCCAACTGAGG
>DBIS01000164.1:0-9684 GCA_002296975.1 Deltaproteobacteria bacterium UBA796
CCAAGGCGCCGAAAACGATGAAGACAACAGCGCCCCATGCGACGATCTCTGCCCACCACATGGCGCCCTCAGGGAGCATCACCATGCCGATGCGGATGATGCCGAAGGCGCCGAGCTTCATCAAGACCCCAGCGTGAATCATCGACACGGCCGTGGGGGCAGAAGCGTGACCGTCGGGGGACCAGGTGTGAAACGGGAAAACGCCAGCGAGCGTGCCAAAACCCATCCACAAAGCTGGGAAAGCCCACCATTGCATATCGGCACTAAATTGGACCTGCTCCAAGGCGAGTATCGAGAATGTGGTCGACCCATTTTCGACGTACATGGCCAAAATTCCGGCCAAAATAAATGCGGATCCCAAGAGCAACATCAAGGTGAGCTTCATGGCGGCGTACTCTTTTCCGCCGATGTCCATCACGCGGAACAGGTACCGAAAAGGCCCAGCCTCCGCGACCTTTTTGGTGCTTCCCCATACGCCGATGAGCAGGTACATCGGCAAGACCGCGATTTCATAAAACAAGAAGAACACGAAAAGGTCGAGGCTGACAAAGACGCCGAATACGCCGGTGACCAATGCTAAAAGCAAGACGTAGAACTCTTTGTCTCGGTCGCGCAAGGTCCAGGTGGCGAAGGTTCCTGCACACAAAATCAAGCTGGTGAGGAGCAAGAGGCTGACACCCCAACCGTCGACCCCCAAATCATAGCGAATGCCCAAGGCGGGAATCAGGTCAAACCCTTCGCGGAATTGATAGCCCCCAGCGGACGTGTCGAATCTGGCGGCAATGAGCAAGGAGCCGAACAGCGACACGAAGGACGAGCCCACGGCCAAGATGCGTGTGGTGCCTCGGGCAGACCCCGGAACGAAAAGGATGATGCTTGCGGCGGCCAAGGGGGCCATCACGATAATTGAAAGCCACGGTAGCGTCATGATGTAGTCCATTTCAGCCTCCTACCGCGCCGTAGATGACAAAGAAGAGCAAGCCCACAATCACCGCCATGGTGTAGTCTTGGGCCCGCCCAGTCTGAAGCTTTCGGACAGATTCTGACGTGCGGATCATGATCCATCCAAACCAGTTGATTGCACCATCCACCACGTATCGGTCGGTCCATGCGATGCCCTGGGCGAAAGGCAGCAGCCCCTTACGCCAGGTGCCGCGCCAAAAGCCATCCACCGGACCGCTTAGAATGAAGCCTCTCAATGCGGCCGATGATGGCCCTTGAAGGCCGCGCCCGTATAGCAAGATGCCATAGACAACGCCGCCGATGGCGAGCGCAGTGGCCGCAATGCCGATGGGGGCTACATGAAAGCCGATGTCGCCGCCCCACAGCTTGCCGAGTTCGCCACCGGTGTAGCCAGTAACCATCGCCATCACCGTGAGGGCAGCCATGGGTGCACCCAGGAGCCACGGTGTGGCGTGGGCCTTTTCGACTTGTGCTGATGGGGTGCCAAAAAAGGCGATGACCACAACTCGGGTCATGTAAAAGGCGGTGAGTGCTGCGGCGACGAGCAGCAAGGCCAAGGGAAGCCAGTGGCCCCCGTGCACCATCTCTTCTAAAATGATGTCCTTTGAAAAGAAGCCACTTAAACCAGGGATTCCGGCCAAGGCGGCGGCACCAACAATGAACATGGCCGCTGATACAGGGGTCTTTTTGGCCAGCCCACCCATATCAAAGATGGAATTGCTGTGAACCGCGTGAATCGCAGAGCCCGCCCCCAAGAATAATAGGGCCTTAAAAAAGGCGTGGGTGGTGAGGTGAAAGTATCCACCCAAAAATGAGCCAGTGCCCAAGGCTGCCACCATAAACCCGAGCTGTGAGCAGGTGGAGTAGGCCAGAACTTTCTTGATGTCATCCTGAACAACAGCGGTACACGCGGCCACAAAAGCGGTGATGGCGCCGATGTAGGTCATGGTGACAAGCACATCGGGGGCTTGAACAAAAATCGGATAAGCGCGCACGACCAAGAATACGCCTGCGGCCACCATGGTTGCAGCATGAAGCAGCGCCGACACAGGTGTGGGCCCTTCCATGGCATTTGGCAGCCAAATATGAAGCGGAACCTGTGCTGATTTACCCATTACACCCAAGAAGATGAGCCCCGCAACCGCTGTGGCAGTCGAGGTCGCAAGGCTTACGTCCCAGTCGAAGCTACCTGTGGTCGAATACAGCAAACACAGTCCGGCCAAAATGCCCATATCGGCGAACTTGGTGATCCAAAAGGCTTTGACAGCTGCATGGCCGGCCTCTGGTTTGGTCCAGTAATAGCCAATCAAAAGGTAGCTGCATAAGCCGACCAACTCCCAGCACATAAAGGCCTGAAGCAGGTTTGGGGCCAAGACCAAGCCGCCCATTGCAGGGATGAACAGCGCCTGCCAGGTGTAGTAACGGCCGATATTTTTGGGTGGCTCATCGGCCAAATAGCCCAAAGAGTAGACTTGAACGCAAGCGGCGACCAAAGTGATGACCACCAACATCGAGGCGGAGATGCCGTCGATGTGTATGCCGATCTCGGCGATGGTTTTACCGTTTGCGATCAACCAAGGGGTGGTGTGGCTAACCCCCACCAGCGGGTCGGTATTGCCATTCATCAACAAGCTCAGCAGTCTCACGGCTGACAAGCAGCTAATGATGGAGACCCCAGCGGAGATGGCGCCGGCGAGTTTACCTTGGTGTCGCAGGGGCCAGCACAAGGCCAGAAGCACAAAGCATGCGAATGGAAGCGTTAACGTGAGCAGTGCAGCAGTCAGCATGAGTTAGCCGCTCATTTCGGTGGTGGCGTCAGCATCGATGCTCTTATGAGCACGGTACATCAAGATAACGATGGCGATGCCAATGATGACCTCAGCCACGGTGAGGGCAATCGAGAACAGCGCAAAAGCTTGGCCGGTCAAGTCGCCCGAAAAACGGGAAAAGGCCACGAAGTTGATGTTGACTGCGTTGGCCATCAGCTCGATTGAGATCAAAATGGCCAAGGTGTTTTTTCGGGAAAAGACCCCGTATAAACCGATACAGAAAAGCATCGCGGCCAAGATTAAATAAGCGGCCAGACCAGGGGGATGAGCGAAGATTTCGTTCATGATGGGTCAACCTTACGGGCCAAAGCGATGGCGCCAACCATGGCGGCGAGAAGCAATAAGGAGAGCAATTCGAAAGGCAAGACCATGTCCTGAAACACCATGATTCCGAGGGCCTCTGTGTCGGCGAGGTCTGTGGCGACGGCGTGAGCGGTCTGCTTGTCGCGAACCACCGCTAAGACGATTGCCCCAAACACGGCGAGGGCTGAGGCGATAGCACGGACTTTATTGGCTGTGCCATGCACAATTCGCACTTCGCTGACTCGGCGGGTGAGCATGACCCCGAAGAGCATCAATGTCACCACGCCCCCTGTGTACAGCAACACTTGAACAGCGGCCAAAAACTCGGCATCCAAATGCACAAACAGGGCGGCGGTGCCGAGCAAGGTCAGCGCCAACCAAAATACGGTGTGCACCAAGTCGTCGGATTTCACTACATTCAAGGCACCGTTCAGGATCACCAAAGAGATGAGGGAAAAGCCAAGCCACAACATCATGCATCACCGTCCTTGGTTTCTGGCGCTGGCTTGGGTGCCGGCTTGGGCGGTGGTGGTGCAGGGGCTTGCATCTCGATTAACTTGGTTCCGGTACCCCAAGAGAGAGCGTCTAACTTCTCGTTTTCATAGAGTTTTTCCATGGTTAAAACCAAGTCTTCACGCTGGTAGGCTGGGGGCTCTTGGACCCGAAGCATCAAGATGGCGTCCTCTGGGCAAACCTGGACACACAACTCACAAATGATGCAGGCGTTGAGGTCGAGGATGAAATCCTTGCAGGTGCCGCGCTTTTTACCCGTGGCGGGAGACTCTTGGCGTCCGCCTGGCACAACAGTAATGATGCCAGAAGGACAGATTTTTTCGCACATCTTGCAGCCGATGCATGCTTCTTCGCCGTGTTCGTTGTGGACGAGGGCAAAGCTGGCCCGATATCGCTCAGCACGGGGGCGTACGGCGTCCCAAGGCAAAGGCTCTGTGTTCATCGGACGAAACAGATTGCGCAGGTTCACGCCAAGGTTGTCGAAAGTTGCAAGCCAGCTCATATCAAGTGCACCCACAGCGCTGTAAGCATCACCAAGACGAGCCCCAAAGGAAGGAAAAACTTCCAGCAGATGGCCATCAACTGGTCTGCCCGGTAGCGCATAAACGACCAGCGAATCCAAAAGATGCCCGCAAATAAGGTGAGCGACTTGATCGCCATCCAGATGATGCCGTCGTTATCGCCCGGACCGTCCCAACCCCCCAAAAACAAGGTGGTGGCGACCAGGGAGATGATGAAGGTGTGCAAATATTCGGCCAGCTGAAAGAGGCCCCATTTCATACCCGTGTATTCGGTGCTCACACCGCTCACCAACTCCGATTCGGCCTCGGGAATATCAAAGGGAATTCGGTTGGCCTCAGCCAATGAACACAAAAAGAACAAGGCGAAGGCTGCGATGCCAGGACCGGGTGGCCACAGCGCAAACCACTTTCCGCCGAGTTGTGCGTTGACGATATCGGTGATGCGAAATGAATCCGCCAAGATAATTGGCACTGTGGCTGAGAGGAGCAGGGGAATTTCGTAGCTGATGCTCTGGGCTGCGGAACGCATTGCGCCAAGGAGTGCGTATTTAGTGTTGCTGGCCCAGCCTGCCATCCAAACGGGAAAAACAGTCAATGAGCCCATCGCCAAGGCAAATAAGATCCCGATATGAAGGTCTGCAACAATGACGCCTGGTCCAACAGGGACGACGGCCAACGCGCTCAGCGCACAAAATACGGTGAGTGGAGGCGCCAGATTAAACAACGCACGGTCGGCTGAGCGGGGGACGATATCCTCTTTTTGGAGCAGCTTGAGGGCATCCGCGAGGGGCTGAAGCAGGCCCCAGGGGCCAACCACTGAAGGTCCAGGTCGGTTTTGCATGCGGCCGGCGAATTTACGCTCAAACCAAATGCTGTATCCGGTGATGACCAGGGCAACATTGGCCAAGATGAGCCCCATGACGAGGCCATGAATCCATGGGTTGTCGAAGCTCAACGGTCCACCTCGCCCATGATTGGGTCGAGAGAACCCAAGGTAACGATGATGTCGGAGATGTTGTTGCCGGGGCAAATATAAGGCAGCAGTTGCAATAAATGCATGCTTGGCGAACGGATTTTGCACCGGTATGGGATGGCGGATTGGCGGCGTACGGTGTTGCCAACCACAAAGGTGCCGAGTTCGCCCCGGGGTGATTCGATGGATGAATAAACACCCTGGCCGTGCTTGGCTTTGACTGCACCAGGAAGCTTGACCGGCTTGAGGGAGCAGATCGGACCCTCGGGGACGCCGGCCAACAACTCGGTGGCGATGCGAATGCTCTCTCGCATCTCATCTACCCGCACCACATAGCGGGAAAAGCAGTCCCCGCCGGGGTCGGTGGCGACATTGACCGCGATCTCATCGTATGCCGCATAGGGTTGGTCGCGGCGGAGATCAACGTCGACCCCACTGGCACGCAATACCGGCCCTGAGATGCCCAAATCGATGGCCAAAACCGGGTCGATAATACCGACGCCCACGGTGCGGGCCTGAAAGACTTTGTTGCCCCGAACAAAGTCCTCGTATTCTATGCACCTTTTGCTGATGACGGCCAACACCTGAGTGGCCTTTGCTGCCCAACCGGCTGGGATATCGTGACGGTTTCCGCCGACGGTGTGGGTGTTGTAATGAAAGCGGCAACCGGTGAGGTCTTCAAAGAGGTCTAAAAGCAGCTCACGCTCACGGAAGGTGTGCATGAAAATACTTCCGCCCCCGCCGATGGCCCCCCCCATGTCGAGTCCGAATGTGCCGAGCCATAGCAGGTGTGATCCCAACCGTTGAATCTCGGCACAGATGGTGCGGATATAGCGTGCCCGGCGAGGCACTTCAGCGCCGATGAGCTTCTCGAAGGCCATATTGATGGCCAACTCGTTCATCATGGGCGAGACGTAGTCATTTTTATCGACGATGGGCGTGATTTGCACGTATGAGAGCTTCTCGCAAAGCTTTTCAACCCCCCGGTGGAGATAGCCCAAATAAGGTGTCACCTTGACGCAAACCTCGCCGTCGAGCACCAGCTTGACCCGTAAAACCCCGTGGGTGGACGGGTGCTGTGGCCCCATATTTAAGACCATCAAGTCCGCATCGGGCTCGTAATCTTCAATGTCCATAAAGGGGTCAGGGAGATTGGGGATGAGCAGGTGTACCGGCACACGGACGCCGCCGACAGTCGTCCACTTAACGGTGTCTTTGGGGTGTGGGGTGGCATGAAGGCTCACATTATCTCCAAGGGAAGTGGCTGGTGTCGATGGCGTAATCGCGACGGAGAGGGTGCCCTGGCCAGTCTTCGGGCATCATGATTCGGCGCAAGTCTGGGTGGCCCGAAAACACCGTGCCGACCAAGTCGTATTGCTCTCGCTCTTGCCAGTCGGCACCCAGCCAAACACCACTCAATGATGGTGTGGACTCGCCGGTCGGCACCTTGATCCGAAATGCGAAAGTATCTGTGCTGCGGTTTGGGTTGGCCAGGCGCCGAAGTCGGTAATGAACCATCGTGTGGTCCGGTGTGCCGATGATGGCGTCTATGCCTTTCTCTTCATCGGCAGCGATGGCCTCGACTTCTGGGTAGTGCACGCTCACAACATGGACGAAAAAGCGAAAGTCCAACTCGTCTTTTAGGGCCGTAGCGAGCGCAAGGGCCTGGTCTGCTGAGACCAAGGGGCCTTCGGCTTCGCATATTTCAAGGCCAAAACGGTCTTGGCACAACGTGGCGGCATCGGTGGGCCAGCTCATGAATCACCGCCTTCACCTGACTGTACCGGTTGGGGGGCGGGCTGTGGAAGGGTGACGCCGGCTGCCAAGAGCTCGCCGCCGAGGCCCATGTTCTGGGTGGCCATCAATTGGGCTTGGTCGTATGCGGGGTCTCGGTCGGTGCCATACCGGGGAACGGAAGGCATCTGCATGCCGCTGACTGGGCGCGTCTCGGGCTCAACCCATTCGCCTGCTCGCTTGGCCTTGATTTTATCTTGAAGACGTCTGAAGCCCTCGAGCAAATGGTCGGGGTTGGGTGGGCAGCCCGGCACATAAACATCGACGGGCATAAAGGTGTCTACCCCGGGTACCACCGAGTATATGTCGCGGTAGAAGTCGCCGGAGATGGCACAAGAGCCCATGGCGATGGCCCATTTTGGCTCGGGCATCATGTCCCAGAGCTTTTTAACTCTCGGTGCCATTTTGACCGTGATGGTGCCGGCGATCACCATGACGTCGCATTGGCGGGGAGTGCCGCGTGCGATCGTGCCGATGCGATCCAGGTCAAAACGCCCACAGGCGGCTGCCATAAACTCAATGCCGCAACAAGAAGTGGCCATGGGGAAAACGAACATGGAGTTGCGAGAGCCCCAACTCAAAATTTTATCCGCAGTGGTCATGGCGAGGTCCAGTCCGGGCATCTTCTCCATGTACTCGAACAAAGGGTGCTCAAAGTTTTGATTGCTTTGGTCAACGCCCATCAGTGCCACTCCAGGGCGCCTTTACGCCAAGCATAGGCCCACCCAAGCATCAATATGCTGATGAATACGAACATCTCGACGATGGCATAGGTGCCAAGTACGTCGATGTTGATGGCCCAAGGAAGAAGAAAGACCGTCTCGACGTCAAAGAGCACGAAGAGTAGGGCTATCACATAGTAGCGGGGATGAAAGCGCACCCAGGCGGCACCGTCGGGTTCTTCGCCGCACTCGTAGGTATCGTATTTGGTCGACACATTGTTTTTGGCACGTACAGCGAGCACCCGCGCAGCGACGAGTTGTCCTCCCGCGATGATGCCGGAGAGGATTAAGAAAACAAGTGCAGCCAGCCAGTTTGGGTCCATTCCAGTCCTGATTGTGCACCAGCCTAATCGATGTGCAGCACCATGCCAGAGGAGATTTTGGGGCTATTGGGCAAGGGTTTGGCTTGACTTTGGTCATGCCCACAGCTGTGCCGGTGCCAAGGCTCAAGTTGAGTTGCGTGAGCGGGCGGTTCGGTCTGCCCGATAGGCGAGTTTACCCGCCCCTCTTGGCCTGATGGGCCCACAGAGGCGGGTGAACAAGGCAGAGCAAACGCTCTACTTTTTAGCAGAGCTGGTTGCCTCTGGCGGGTAACCATTTCGGTCCAACGACATGCGTTCCACAGAAATGGGACCCAGGGTCCTCAACTTTAGGCAACGGCCTTTCACTTTTGTTTTACTGGTCCAAATTGGAAACAAGACTTGGGACTCTTCTTCGACCCGAAGGACGTACATGCCATCGGCACCTGTCGCGTCTACAGCACGGGCGACAGCCCATTTACCGTTTGAATCCAAGCCGACGGAGGCACCAAAGGTTGGCAGTGAAAGCCCGCCCTTGGTTGGATCGCCAGCTGTACGGAACATCGCAAACAAGCGACTGGTAGACGACTCTGCTTCACAGTTGTTCATGAACTCGTAGTTGACTTCGGTCGGACGATGCCAGATTTGTTGCTTGTCTGCTTTGGCGCCTGGAGCGGCAACGATCATGTCCTTTTTGGAGATGGAGCGACAGCTAAAGCAAAGCGCTAGGGCAGGTAACATAATTAGATTGAAGGACTTCATATTAAACATTCCGTTGTTTTGGGTAGGGGCTTTCGCCGCCAGAAACGCTATTTTAAATATGGGTTTTCGTCAAGTCGGTGCAGCTGATGTGTTCTGAAACTCAGTTTCCATCCATCCAAACCGATGCGCCCGAATCATCAAATAGTGATGTCCATCCTGCAGCTTTCATTTCGCTCTCCACCAAGGTTCTTCGGCTGTGGCCGAGTTCACGATGATGCAGGACGACATACTCGACCCCCATCGCGGCCAGGCCCTTGAGGGGCAGGTTTTCCGGCAGTGGCAGACCACTCAGTTTGTCGAGGGCAGTGAAGGTCGCGATGACATCGGCATGCTCGGTATCTCGCACCCCCACACTGTTGAAGTCTGGAACCCATGGCGAGGGTTGGCGATGGGCTGTTTGGTAGAACATCAGGTATTGGGCGCGGTGCCTTGAGCGGTTGATGCGCCCTGGTGCCATGGCCAACGGTCCGGGGAGCTCTAAAACGGGGCCATCGATATGCGCGACGTAGGCGGGGATGTTCGCATCAGCCCCAGGAAGCCACGGCTCAACAGGACTCGCCACTAGGCCCTCGATCACAATCAAAGCACCCAGCCAGCCGCCCCAGCGAAAACGGCTCGCAGCAATCCCCACAGCCGGTGCCAACAACACCAAGGTGGCAGCGTGCCAGCGGTAGGGAAAACGCACCATCTCTGCGATTGGTAGGTCGTAGATGGGGCCAATGCCCAGGCTCAAAAATGCCGGTATCGCTGCTGCCAGTACCCATCTTGTTCGGCTCGCCAAAGCCGCGGCCATCACGGTGAAGCCCACATATGCGTTCATTGCGAAGGGGTTGGTCCCGGGGCCAATACCGGGATTTGGGATCACCAAGTGGGCGCCCATCGCTGCCCTGATCGTCGCATTGAGGGGCTCTCCACCTGAGAATGCACTAAAAAACTGTACCAAGGCGGGGGCGGCAAGCACGAAGCCCAGGGCGCTCCACGCCACCCGCCGGTCCTTCAGCAACG
>DBIS01000164.1:10003-10309 GCA_002296975.1 Deltaproteobacteria bacterium UBA796
CCCGCCGGTCCTTCAGCAACGCCATGGCAGCGAGCAGACAGGCCACCATGCCCAAATACCAACTCGACACGATGGTGAGCGCAAAAGGAATCGCAGCCAGTCGAAACCGGCGTCGTCCGAGGGCCCACAGCCATAGGGCCAAGGTCCAGCCGTCAGTACCCTCAGCGATGCCCTCTACCGCATAGCCGTGAAAAAATGGGCTGCATCCAAACACCGCAGCTGCGGCTAAAGCGCCTCGGGGGGGCAAAGCCCAGGCCCGCGCTGCCCCATAAGCACACAGTACGGTGGCTGCCCGCGCTGCGATCA
>DBIS01000086.1 GCA_002296975.1 Deltaproteobacteria bacterium UBA796
TTTTGCCTGAGCTGCCCACGGTGGGCTTACCGTGAGTGGCGCGTGCAAGCCTCGACCCAGGTGCTCGTCCCAGTATCCATGCCAAGCGCCGCCGCATCGTGGTCTAAGGGCGCAGTCCACGCATGGTTCGCCATGTCTCTTGTTTCCACGGTTGTCGATACCCAAGATTGGGGTGTCAGGGCTGGGCGCGGCGGCCTCGATTGCCTCCACGCTGACGTCGAGCCCATCCTCCCAGCCCACGCACAACGGCAAGCCGCAGTAGGGGTTGATCAGGCTTATATCTGTGGCGAGGGCCAATGCGCGTGCCGCCTTGATTTGAGGACCCAGCCGGCTGTAGTCTGGCATCAGGTTCAACTGGCTGGCCGCTCGCCCGTGGGGTTGTACAGCTGACATGGAGATGGAGCGAACCCGGGGGAGCCGTTGTCCGACGAAGCGCACATAGTCCACCACCAAGTCTTGGGTCAAACGTGCGGTCACAGGGTTGAGGGCGACCCGAATGCCTTGATCGAGCAGCGCATCAATCCCGGTTAGGCAGCGTTGAAATGCGCCCTCGAGTCCTGCGAGTTTGTCATGGAGGCTGGGGGTGTGTGAGAGCAACGACACAAAGGCGCTGGTCAGGCCTGCTGCTTTGAGGTCGCTCGCATAGCCAGGGTCGATCAACACAGCGTTGGTCTGAACCTCCACAAAGGCGATACCGCCCGCCCTTGCCCGACCAATGAGGGTCAACAAGCGCTCCCGCAACAAAGTGGGTTCGCCACCGGAGATGGTGACCGTTTTGTCTCCTCGGGTGATGAAACCATCAAGCTCAGCGCAGACCTCTTCGAATGGTGGGGTTGGCTTTGGGTAGTCCTCTTGGGGCACATTACAAAAGGGGCAACGCTCATTGCAGGCCATCGTGAGGCGCAGCAGTCCCTTGGTGGTATGTGACTGTTCCGCATTGAGGGCTGCGGGTGGGCCTCGATATATGCTCGCCATGGTGTTGATGAGAGTGTATCCTCACCATCGATGAAACACCCAACCTCCACTTTTTTGAGCTTGCCCGCACCGGGGGAGCGCACACTCTGTTCCTTACAGAAAAAAGTCAGGCTGGTGGCTTTACGCGAGCTGCTTACGGTGTCGGCAATCGGGCTTGGTCGTCGGGCCAACGCGGGAATGAATCAAATTCAACGGGCGCTTCAGCGGGTGGCCAGAAAGGACGCAGCGGCCTTGCTAGATGTGGTCGGCATGCCAGATGTGCAGGCACCGCTATTGGTGATGGCCAGTGGAATCCGCAGCCCAAAAGAAATTTTACCAAGCCTGGTACCCAATCTGTTGGTGGCCTTGCGGACGGTTGAAATCGATGAGGCGCTGCTCTGGGAGCACCCTTTCGACAGGGTGGTGGTTGAGGGGCTGGGCGAGATCACGATCGATGGTGGGGCAAAAGCGATTTTATTAGACCCGAGTGGGGTGGGCATCGAGCGGGTGAGTGGTGAGCGTTTTGACCTTTTTCCCTTTGAAGTCAAAGGTTTGGCTGGTGTGAATCTCAGCAATCCATCCTTCGCCCTGGGCTCAGCGTCTTTGAAATTGGCGTTGAGTTTGGTCGACACGAACCCATTGTCGATGGAGGAGGCCCACCCGGACAAAGTGGGGAACGCGATATCGCTTGGAGGTAAATCACCTGGCTCGTGGGTGTCTGCGCTCGAGGAAGCCCTGAATTTGATTAGCCTGGCGTTGCCCGATTGGTATGCGGAGCTTCAACACACCACCCAGCGTATTTTGCCTGTCGGATTTGAGCCTGAGATGCACCTGTCAGCTTCGTATAGAGAGGCACCAGGCATTGTGTATATGACCCTCCACCCAGACCCTCTCACGATGGCCGAGGCGTTGATTCACGAGACCCAACACGGCAAACTCAACCTATTGACCTGGCTCGACCCTGTGCTCGACAACGCATACACAGCCTGGACCGCCTCACCAGTACGGCCAGACCTTCGACCGGTGATGGGCGTGTTGCTCGCGGTCCATGCCTTTGTGCCGGTGTCTGCTTTCCATTCAGCTTTGGCAGCGCAAAACCACCCCATCAGCCGAAGCCAAAAATTTCAAGATCGCCGTATCGCTGTGTTGGCTGGCAACGCAAACGGGCTCGATATCGTTCAAGCCAAGGCCAAGCCTACAGCGATCGGTGCTCGGTTGATTCGTGAGTTGAGGCTGCTTCATGACCATCTGGCCGAGGGCCAGGATGTCGGTTCGGCTGGCACAAGCTTGATGCCGCCGGGCTGAGCTAGAGAAGGTTGCGGGGGTCTACATCGATGGTCACTTTCACGCCGCGCTGTGCCCGGGTGAGCAACACATCTTGTACCTGGTCGAGCCAGGCCCGAAACAGGGGTACGTCTCGGCCTCTTAAAACAACCTGAAAGCGCCAGCGGCCCACCAGTCGTGACAAGGGGGCGAGGGACGGCCCGAAGATTTGAATCGCCTGACCATCGGCTTGAGCCCTCAGCTTGTTGGCCATCTCTTGACCCAGTTTTCGTGCCGCCTCCATATTTGCCGCCTCGAGGCGTATGAGCACCACCCTTGCGAAAGGTGGGTGGCTCAACACCGAGCGGATGTGGACCTCTTCTTCGTAAAATGCATCCATTGGGGTGTCGGGCTGGACATGTTTGAACACAAAGTGGTCGCTATGCCGGGTCTGGAGGATGACTTTTCCGGGGCGTTCACCCCGGCCAGCACGCCCGGAGAGTTGGGTCACCAGCCCGAAGGTGCGCTCGGCACTTCGAAAATCTGGCATCAAGAGGACATGGTCAACCCCAACCACAGCAGCCAAGGTCACACCGGGGAAGTCGTGGCCCTTGGCGACGAGCTGCGT
>DBIS01000211.1 GCA_002296975.1 Deltaproteobacteria bacterium UBA796
GGGTTCATCCGGCATTGACCGCCCTGGCCGCGGTGGTCTCAGAGCGCGCCCGCCCCGACGATTCTCCTCAGGCTATCGATGTGTTGGCTTGTCTGGCCTCACCCACCGGCGCCTTTGCGGCCGCCCATCACCCCAAGCGAGGTGCGCTGCTTGAAGGCGACGATCTCCTGGGGGCGGCCATGTTCGCACTTGTCGCACTCGATCGTGTTCGGGCGAGTCGAGACACCCTCACCGTGTTGCCAGACCTCATCTCCTGTGTCGACCTCCCCACACCCTTTGGGCGCATCACGGTGGCCGATGGCAAACTCACCGGTGCATGGACCGGTACGGCCCCCAATATTGTGTTCGCTCAGTGACTGCGCCCGACTTTGATTTTGTGGTCGTTGGCTCCGGGTTTGGCGGCTCGGTGTCGGCCTTTCGCTTGGCTGAAAAGGGCTATACGGTCGCTGTGATCGAGATGGGAAGGCGGTGGGCCGACTCGGATTACCCGAAAACAAATTGGGTTTTACATCGCTATCTCTGGGCCCCGATTTTTTCCTTTTATGGCTTTTTCCGAATGACCTTGCTCAAGGATGTATTTGTGCTGAGTGGCATAGGTGTGGGGGGTGGGTCGCTGGTTTATGCCAACACCTTGCCGGTCCCAAAAGACCAAGCCTGGGATGACCCAGTGTGGGCGGGCCTAGAAGATTGGCGCTCCGTGATGCCCGCCTTTTATGCCACAGCCAAGAACATGCTTGGGGTCACGCCCTTTCCTCACCGAACCAAAGCGGACGACATCGTTGAGGACTATGCCCGCGAGATTGGGACCGCTGATAGTTTTGAGCCCGCCCCGGTCGGTGTGTGGTTTGGTCAAGCAGGCGTAGAGACTGAAGACCCATATTTTGGCGGCCGAGGCCCCACGCGGACCGGCTGTGTTCAGTGCGGTGGCTGCATGGTCGGGTGCCGTTTCAACGCAAAGAACAGTTTGGATAAAAACTACCTGTACTTGGCCGAAGGCTTGGGTGCACAAATCGTCGCTGAGACCCGGGTGACCAGCATCAAGCACAGCGATGCGGGTGGCTATGTGCTCGATGTCGAGACCTCCACACGGCGCTTTTTCAAGGGTCGACGCACCATCACCGCTGGCCAAGTGGTGCTCAGCGGCGGCGTGTTGGGGACGGTTCCACTGCTGATGGAGTGTGGGCGCCGAGGCTGGCTCAAGGGTTTGTCCTCTCATTTGGGCAACTATGTCCGCACCAATAACGAAGCGATCGTTGGGGTGAGTGTGCGAGGAAAAGCCGTAGACATGACCGAGGGCGTGGCCATCACCTCTAAGATTGCCCTGGACGATAAAACCCACCTCGAGCCCGTGCGCTATTCGGCTGGCTCAGATTTACTCGGCATGATGGCGACCTTGCTGACCGACGGTGGTGGCACCGTGCCGCGCGCCCTCAAATGGGTGGGCCAGTGCCTGCGGCATCCCGTCGACTTTGCCCGCTCGCTTTGGCCCTTCGGCTGGGCGCGCAAGTCGCTCATTTTATTGGTGATGCAGACTGTTCCAGGCCATATGCGCTTGAAAATGAGCAGGCGATGGTGGTGGCCATTTTCTCGTGTGCTCTCGTCGGACGCTCAAGACTCCAAGGTGCCCAGATACATCCCAGTCGCCAATCAGGCTGCTCGCCGAATCGCCGAAAAGATGAACGGCGTACCTGTTAGCTCCATCACTGAGGTCCTTTTGGATGTTCCCACCACGGCGCATATTTTGGGCGGCTGTGCCATGGGCAAGAGTGTTGAGCAGGGGGTCATCGACTCACGCAATCAGGTTTTCGGGCACCCAGGCCTGTACGTCGTCGATGGCTCGATGATCGGTGGCAATCTCGGTGTAAACCCAAGCTTGACCATTACAGCATTGGCCGAGCGTGCGATGAGCTTCATCAAGCCAAAGCCGAGGGCTTAATGGGTGCGCGGGGTGGGGTTGCCGAAGTAGTAGGTGACCCCCAGGCTGAGCATGGTGAGGGTCGAGCTGATGTCACCATTGCCGACCACACTCCCGCTACCGATGGAGGTGTCTAGGGCCTCACCGCTTAAGGCGTTGCTGATGTCGATCGGTACTTCAAGTGTTCTAAGCTCGCTGTTTCGAATCTTACGGGTCCCTAAAAAACTTTGGGAGAGTGCAAAGTCGAAGCTGGCGATATCCTCCCAGTGATAGCTGGCCCCGACACCGTAGCCGACCTTGTTGCCGTCCATCAGCGATACCCCTTGTACCCGGTTGGGGATGGCCGTCTGTTCGTAGTAGGCCCCAGAGCGCAAACTGAGCCAGTTTTTGGCTCGCCACTCCATGCCCAAGCGGTAGCTGAAGGTGTCGGTGTACTCTGCTGGGATGCTCACCGGGCCATTGATTGGTATATTTGGATCGATGTCCTGGGCCAACGCTTGAACCTCTTCGCTGAGGGTTAGTGGTGCCAGAACATTGTCGATCAGCACCTCTTTGGTCAGTTGCCATCGCTCATATACGGTCACATATTCGATCTCGAGGGTATCGATGGGCCGAAAGGCCACCCCTGCTCGGAGAATCAACGGCATGGTCAATAAAACATCGACGTCATTGTCGTTTGTACTGGATTCTTCTAAGATTTTTGGGATTATCGATCCCATATATGGTTCAGAATTGACCAACCAGTGGTTTTCAGAAAAGTCGGCGGAAATGTTTCCTTTTCCGTGGACGTCGATGGATGGTGTCATGCTGAGGCCGATGGTCAGCTGCTCTATCGGGTCGATCAACAGGCCCAAGTTTGCACTGAGTCTGCGTTTGTCGATCATCTCCATGCGAAAGACCAAATCGGTGGCCTCAGCAGTCCCGTGAGCACAGCTTGCGTCGCGTTGAGCCAGTTGGCGCTCAGAAAGGTCTTCGGGGTCCTTGTCATCGTAATTCCAACCAGGATTGCAGACCTTCAAGGCCAACTCTTGGTCGCCTCGGGTCACATTCCACAGCAAGCCGGCTCCGACCGTCAGCCATTTTACGGGTTGATGAGCCACCGACAGGCCCATGAAAAACTGCTGCACCTTTGCGTCGATGAGCGTGTAGCGTTGAGGGCCGTCTGCTCTGTATTCTTTGTCGGGTGCGTAGGGCGGGTGCAACCCGAGCGCGAACATGGTGTTGGGCAGGCCAAGATGGTGGGCGATGCCGAGGGACGGGATTTTCATGGGCGCCGCGAGGTTGTCGACGGATTTGTAGGTCTTGATGACCTTGCCTTGGTCGTCCAAATCCATGCGTTGAAAGCTTGCCCGTTGATCGACCAGTGAGAAGTTCAACATCACCTGGCCCGAATCCAGGTTGATAAGCGCAGCGGGGTTGTAATACTGGGCGGTCAAATCACTGTTGCCCGCCACGTATGCACCCCCACGGGCCATACCGCGGGTTCCGGCATCTACAAAATAATAGCCGGCAGCGTGGGTGTGGGCGGTGAGGGCAAAAAGCAGAGAAAGAAGCATGAACTCTCCAACCATCATTTATACAGCATTGGCCCAAGCTCATCGGTCAAAGATGTGTGGCACCAAGCTACCAGCTTACCTTGATTCCGTTTTTAATTGCGATGTCGGTTTGGAGTAATTTCGGACTGTCCGCGGCGGTTTTCGGCGGGTTGGTGTCGTGGCGCAGGCGGGCATCGGCAGTGAAAGCCACATGTTTGCTCAAGCTAAAGGCCAGGCCAGACTCTGCGACCATCCTGTAATCTGAAAGGGCCAAGAATCTCGGCTGGAAGTAGATGGTGGTGGTCCAGCTAAAGCTGTCTTTTGGGGCGTAAGTGGCGGAGATATAGCTTGATGAACGCCAATCCGATCGCGAGGCCACCTCGTCGTTGGCGATGCCCTCTTGGTTGAGCTTTTCATTTTCCAACATGGCTGCAGTGCCAAAGAAAACCGCACCTCCTGAGCCGCGCACCAGTGCAAAGCGCAGTCCAGACCCACCCAAAATCCGCCGATCCAGCAGAAGGAACTCGTTGAACTCGTACTGGCTGAAGACCTCCAGCCAGATGGTGTCGCTGAGTGCGTAATTATACCGGAGATGCTGCAGCATCAGGTTCGAGAAATGGGCATCTTTGTCCCAAAGGCTCACGTCGGGGTCTGCGAGCAGGTCGGCTTGGGTGCGCTTGGCTGCAAAGCGGGAGCCCATGACCCAAAACACAGAGTGCAAACCGGTTTTGTATTCTTGGTGGGCATTGACGCCAAAGTCAACGAACTGAATATTACCGTGGGTGAAGGCTGTGCTAAAGCCCATGCTGCCCTGTAGACCCTCTTCGGTGCCATCTGAGCGCAGTTTTTCAATGTTGACTTGGGCCGCCGCCATGTGTGGCAGCAACAAAAACAGAGCAATAATCCAGCGCATTCGGCCTCCGATGGCGAAGTGTCTAATGCATTTGTTGACTAGTTGCCCTCTTTGAGCAGGGCGAACCAGGTGCTCATGGGCTTGCCCTTTTTGATGGCTTGGCCGATCACTGTGTGCTTTGATATGCGCCGTACGCGGTCGTTCATATGGCCGTAGACAAAGGTCGAGAGGCCCGAGGTGTTGGATTTCAATGGGGGAAAGCCTGGCGCGGATTGAGCGGGCTCAATGATGTAATCAAAGATGACCTCGGGGCCGTCGGGACGGATGGTGAAGTGCCCAGGTCCGGTCAACCACGACATCGCCTGGTGGTTGTAGCCTTGGATGATGCCATCGTTGTCGGTGACGCGTTTTTGGAAGCGGTTGAATGCTGGCAATGAGTTTTGGCCATGATGAATCACAAGTTCGCCGGGTGCACCATAAAAGTGTTTGATGTCCAAGACTTCGCCATCTTCTGCGAGGGCGTACATGGCCTTCAACTCTGCGCGGCTGAGCCGGCGTAGCCAGGTCTCGCGCTCGGTATGGTCTGCAGCGTCGAGTGCGGCTGAGAGTTCGCCGAGGCTCAGCTCAAGAGCGGGAGATGGGATGGTCATGGGTTTGAGTCCTTGGGCACGGGGGCGGGCAAGGTGGACCCAGCTAGACCAATCAAGGTGGCCACCCGCGCTTCGACCTCGCGAACAGAGCGATAATGGGCGTCGTCGGCGGGGACAAAACCGTTGATATCATCGAGTGGAAGCAGTGCTTTCCGGCCCTTGGCGTCTGTGGTGGAAATGCTGCTCAAGGCCTGTTGTAGGCCGAGGATGGCCCCGACAGGAAAGCCAGCCCGCACCACATAAGCGTCATAGGGAATGCGTTTGGTTCGGGCGATAACCCGCAGCTGTTTGGCCCCAGGGATGCTGCCTCGGCCGGCCTTGAGCGCATCGGTGTAGGTGGCACCCGCAGCGACCTCACCGCTGGCCACGGCAGCAATGACGGCGGCGTGGCTTCCAAAAAAGTAGCCTTGAATATCCTCGAGTGGGTTGATCCCAGCGTCGAGTAGCCGTGCGGCAGGAAAGAGCCAGCCTGAGCTTGAACGTTGGTCTACGAAGCCAAAAGGCTTTCCGCGCAAATCCGACAGGGAGTGGATGTCAGCGTCTTCGCGGGTGAGGATGTATGCGCCATAGGACTCGGTGCCGCTGGCGATGTGGGTGGCGATGGCCCGGATGTTTGGGTCTTTGGCGCGGGCGCGAACATAGGCGTACGGGCTCATCACCGCGATGTCTACCTGGCCGCGAAGCAGGAGGGACTCAACATCGGCGTAACTTTCTCCCGCGATCACCCGGATTGGTATGGCAAGGCGTTCAGCGATGATGGCTGCTGTCGGCTGATAGCGTTCGTCCACACTGCCACCTTGTGTGACGAAGGGGGTGACTGCCCAAGTCAATCGCGCGATGCCCGCGTCGCTCAACGCTTGGTGTGCCTCGTCGTAGACCACCGAATCCGGCGGCCTGGCGATTAGGCTTCGGGCTTGGTTGGGTTCGTGCGTACAGGCACCGAGGAGCACGGCCAACAAGAGTGAGAGGCGTGTCATAGGGAGAGGTCCTCACACATTTTGACTTGGTCCCGGCCAGCGTGCTTGGCTTGATAGAGCGCCTGGTCCGCCGAGTCGATAAGTGCTGCGGCGGTTTTCCCATGAACCGGCCAGCCGGCCATACCGATGGACACGGTCACCCGTCCGGCGGGTTGAGAGCGGTCGGCCCCTTCAAAGATTTCGCTTCTGATGGCTGTTCGGACTTTGTCGCCCACCTGAGCAGCGAAGGAGAGCGGGGTGTCCACCAACAAAATTGCGAACTCTTCGCCACCATAGCGCGCCACCACGTCGGTGTTTCTGAGCACGGATGTCATCAACTCGGCGACCCTTATGAGCACCCGATCCCCGGCTGGGTGGCCGTGGGTATCGTTATAGGCCTTAAAGTGGTCCACATCGATCATCAGCAAAGTGAGCGGAAATTTACTCCGTTCCGAGCGCCGGACTTCTTCGACGATACGCTCTTGAAAGGTGCGGTGATTGTTGAGTTGAGTCAACCCGTCGGTGCGGGCCAGTCGGGCCAACTCGTCCACCGCGGTCGCCAAATCCCGGTTGACCTTGGCCAAAGCGGTGTTGGCGTCTTGAAGCGCGCTTGTCCTCGCGGTGACGGTTGCCTCCAAGTGCCCGGCATGGGTCTCTACGCGTTCGGCCATTTCATTGATTGTATTTCCAAGTAGTTCAAGTTCATCCTTTGTTTTTGGAACATTTGATCGGGCAGAAAAGTCGCCGGCGCCGATGGCCCTGGAGGTGCGTGCAAAGGCCTCGAGTGGGGTGAACACCATCTTGTTGAGCAAGGCCCAGATTAAGATGGCGGTGGAAAAGGCGATCAATAAGGTCGAGATTAGCACGGTGATTTGATTGCTCACCACACGGTCATCGAGGCCGCCTAAGGATGTCTCTGCGATGATGGTGCCCCAGCGCAGCCCGGAGATGATGGGCATCGAGACTTGTGCGACACGCCCGCGTTCGGTTTGGATATGTTGGGTGAGGGAGCGTCGGGTGTTGAGGGCATTGACCACGAAGGTGCTGTCCATCGTCGTGCCGTATTGTCGCGGGTCGGTGTGGGCGACCACCTCACCATTGATGTCCAAGACGGCGATGGCGCGAAAAGCCAACTCGCCGGTGGAGCGCTTTTCGTACACATCCAAGATGGCATCGATGGTCTCGAACTCGCGTGTGGCCAGGTGTAAAGCGGCGGGGGCTGCAATGGCGTGAAGGATGGCTCGGCTTCGGCGGTGGGCCTCTCGCTCCATCAACGCAGCGTTCGATTGGACGACGCTCAACCCCCAGAAGAGTTGAATCAGAGCGACCGCCCCAATTATGAACGCGACTAATTTTCCACGTAAACTCATCTGGCTCCAGCCGGGGTATCGTTCAGATATTCGCACAAAGAAAGGCCACCCCGCGAAGAGTGGCCTTTTTTTTTTGCTTCAGGCTAATTTTAAGCCGAAGGGATGTGGCTTAAAGCCAACCCTCGATCATCTCGTCGCTCAAGCGGCCAGGGTGTCCACGCCAGACGATTTTTCCGCCCTTAACAACGGCTGCGGCTGGGATGCCAGAGACGTTGAAGTGCTTGGAAAGGTCGCCATTTTCTTTGGCGGTGGGGTAGCTCACCTTGTTCTCTTTAAGAAACTCGGTGACCTTCTCTTCGGTGGCAGAGCGGGTGATCTTGGTCAGACCAACCATTTGAATCTTGCCCTTGTACTTGTCCCAGGTGGCTTGCATCTTTGGCACTTCGCGACGGCAGTGGGGGCACCAAATTTCCCAGAAGACCAACAGTGTGGGCTTGTCTGAGGCGAAGTCGATTGTGGCCTCAGCGGTGTACCATTTCTCGACATCCAAGCTGGGAGGAGCGGCCTTGCCAATCACTTCAAGCTCGCGTTCGATCTTGCGCGCCCGTCGGTAAGCGGT
>DBIS01000387.1 GCA_002296975.1 Deltaproteobacteria bacterium UBA796
ACGGTCCCCAAAGGAAGGATGTGGGGGGCGCAGGGCGCCGTGTTGTGCATGGCCCAAACAATCTCAGTGCTCCCGCCCCCAAGGTCTACCATACCAAGTTGGCTGCTTGGCAGGTCGAGGTCAAAAGTGGCACCGGCCCAGGTAAGTTGCGCCTCTTCTAGGCCGGTGATTGTTCGCACCACGATGCCAGTCCGTTTGGCCACGGTCCGAAAGAAAGCCGCTGCATTCCCAGCCCGCCGTGAGGCAGAGGTGGCGAAAGCGCCAATGTCGGCCGCAGCGATGCCAAACTGGGCCGCTTGGTCAGAAAAATCCAAAAGGGCGACCATCGCCGCATCCATTCGGTCTTGCGCGAAACGCCCAGTTTGGTCGAGGCCTGCGCCGAGAGACACCACGCGACTGGCATCAGCCAACACCGTGTCGTCGTCGCCCAGTACCAACAAAACGATCGAGTTGCTGCCGATGTCGACCGCGGCACGCGCCATCTACCACTCCAAGCTGGGTGACCAGTTGGGGTTGAGGTAGCCGCCCCCTTTGGTCAACTGAACCTGGTGGTGCCCATCTACCGTGGTCATCCAAATCTCGGCACTGCCAGTCCGGGTGGAAGAAAATGCGATGTAGTTACCGTCAGGGCTCCAAGAAGGGTCTTCGTTATCGCCCATATCTTGAGTGAGCCTCATCATCCCCGTACCGTCGATGTTGACCACAAACACGTCGAAGCGTCCACCATTTCGGCCAACAAAAGCGATCTTGTTACCATTGGGTGACCAGACTGGATCGGTGTTGAAGCTCCCTTGGAAGGTGACTCTTTTTACCCCAGAACCATCGGGGTTCATGGTGTAAATTTGCGCGCCACCCGACCGTTCAGACACATACACTATTCGGCGTCCGTCAGGTGACCAGCTCGGCGCAACATCGATGCCGGGAGAGGATGTCAGACGTTTTATTTTACGCCCGGATACAGGGTCGATGGTGTAGATGTCCGGGTTGCCGTCTGGAGAGAGGGTGAGCGCCATCTGGCTGCCGTCGGGATTCCAAGCCCCTCCGATATTAATGCCCATTCGGTTGGAAACTCTGCGAATTTTTCCTGCAACAAGGTCTGCAACATAAAGATCAGGGTTGCCTTCACGGTAGCTGGTGAATGACAGCGCTTTTCCTTTTGGGCCCCAGATTGGCTTGATATTGATTGAGCCATTGGATGTGATGCCTTTTTGACCGTAGCCATCGAAGTCGACGATACCGATTTCTTTGCCGGTTTTGGTCCGGCGGGCATAGGAGAATCGGGTGTTGAATGGCCCCTTTTGCCCGGTGATTTGGTAGATAATTTCATTGGCCAGCCGATGAGCCAGGGAGCGCCATGAACTCGCTGAAACAGTCAAGGCGGTGGCGCCCAATCGCCGGCGACCCGGGACGTCATAAACCCAGACCTCGGCGCGGATTTGTCCATCGGATTTTTGTTCGAGGGCCATTTTTGCGAGGGCGACCGCGCCTGGCACATCCCAGTCTTCATATTTGAACTGGCCTGGACGGATACCGGTGCCGATCGGCTCGATAAATGCGGCGGGGTCGAGCAATTCAAACCACCCAGACAACCGGAGGTCTCTGCTGACCACCTCATAAAATTCGGCCGCCCGAGGATGGCCCGAGGCCGCCTTGGGGATGGCGATTGGCACTTTGTTTCGACCGGGTGCGCCCACATAAATATGAATGGCGCCTGCGGCTGGGCTTTGGCTTGGGACAATGAGTGCGAAAAACATTGCAATGAAGAGAAATGAGCGGTTCATTTGCATCACCTTAGGTCGGCAGCAGAGAGGGTGATCATCACGCCTTCAGCCGCGGAGGCGGCATAGCGTGCAGGCGGGGCGGGGAGTCTCGCAGTTCGAACCATCGCGGAGATCGCTGAACGGTCAAAGGAGGCGTCGGATGAGCTTTTCACGACCCGTGGTTTGCCCAAAACCCCTGTGCTCCCAACTGAAACCGCGACCACAACCTGGTATTCGGGGTGGGCCGCTAACAGTGCGGGAAGGGGTTTCCAGTTTGGCAAAATCCGATCTCGGCATTGGCGAACATAGCGGGCGAGTTCTGGGTCCATTCGCCCTGCACCAATCGGGCCGACGACAGCATCTTTTGGGTCGACCCCATCTTTGGCGGTTTGGACGCGGTCTTTGGTGCCGAGGGCGGCGGTGGCATCTCTAAGCAACGCCTCTCGCTTGATTTTGTTTAAGAGCTTTTCACGGGCATCTGTGCGGTCGGGCGCTCCCCTTTTTTTGGTGGCCTTTTTATTTTTCAAGGCCATGTCAGATGCTGTGGGCGGGGGTGGCTTGGCCTTGGTCTTGGCGACTGTTGGCTCGCCTTTGGGCGGGTCTGGCGCCCGGGTTGGGCGTTGTGGCATACGATTGTTGGCCTTGGGCAGGGCCACGGCCTGGACTGCCATTACATCTTTTGGGTCGAACAGATGGTCTGATCTGTCAAACATCTGCCCGACCGCGAACACGCCACCGATCAGCATGTGAATCCCGATGCTTGCGCCGATCTCCCAACTTGGGCGAAAGCCCTGTTCGCTTTGTATGGAACGCCCCAACTTATCGGCTTCCCTTGGGTTGGGTGACCAGTCCCATTCGTGGAACGCCGACCTTTGTGCACAGGGCGACGAGCTCCGCGACCTTCT
>DBIS01000386.1 GCA_002296975.1 Deltaproteobacteria bacterium UBA796
CCATGGATGGCGATGTGTATGTCATCGAGATCAACGCCAGGGCTTCTCGGACTGTGCCCTATGTATCCAAGGCCCGGGGGATACCCTTGGCGCGATTGGCCACCTTTTTATGCTTGGGCCAAAAGTTGAAAGACCTGGGCCCGCTGCCACCCCTGGCGCCAGCCGGTACGTATTATATCAAAGCACCTGTTTTTCCTTGGGGCCGCTTTGATATGAATGATGTGTTGTTGGGGCCAGAGATGCACTCTACTGGCGAAGTGATGGGTGTTGGTCGCAGCTTCGGAGAGGCCTATGCCAAAGCACTCGAGGCTGCTGGGCAGGGTTTACCCAACGAAGGCGGGGTGTTTATCTCGCTGTGTGACCGGGATAAGCATTTGCTGCCTGAGCTTGCAGGGCCGCTTTACACCATGGGTTTCCAGCTTTTAGCGACCAGGGGCACCGCCAAGGCGCTCGAGGCTGCGGGCATTCCCTGTGAACTTGTGTTCAAGGTCAAAGAAGGTCGTCCAGACATCGTGGACCATGTCCGCAATGGCCGGATTCAGTTGATGATCAACAGCCCGAGCGGCAAAAAGTCTGTCTATGACGAGCAAGCGATGCGTTTGGCGGGATTGCGTTTTGGGGTGCCATGCATCACCACGGTTCGGGCCGCGATGGCCGCGATCTCGGCGATTCGGTCTCAGCGTGCAGGTGAGTTGAAGGTGATAAAGCTTCAACAGCTACACAAGCCGGTCTAGGGGTTTGGCGCGCACCCTGGTGGTCGGTGATGTGCACAGTTGTGCTACTGAGCTTGATGCGCTGTTGACCTTGGCCCAGCCCTCACGGGTGATTTTGGTGGGGGATGTGTTCAATAAAGGTCCCGATCCAGATGGGGTTTGGGCCTTGGTGCGTGAGTGGCGCGCGGAGTCAGTGCTCGGAAACCACGACCTGTTGGTCATGGACCTGGCTGATCAGGGCGACTTTAGGGCGCCCAAAGCAGCGATTCAGTGGCTTGGTAAGCTGCCTCTATTTATCAAAACCCAGGGCTGTATTGTCGTGCATGGAGGCCTCAACCCGGAATCCGGCCACACCACCCAGGCGACGGCTATAAAGGTCCGACGGTGGCCGGATGATAGCCAAGATACTCACCCATTTTGGTGGGAGCTGTACACCGGTGAGCACTTGGTGATTTACGGCCACGATGCCCGTCGAGGCCTGGTCGACCATCGACCGATGACGCTGGGCCTGGACACAGGCTGTGTGTATGGAGGGGCGCTGACAGGATATTTGATCGAAGAAGACAGGGTGCTCAGTGTGCCTGCCGAGCGAGCGTATCGCGCGATCTAGAGCTTTATCAGGACTTCGTTCGCGACCACCCGGTGGTAGTGGTGGTCTAAGTGTTCAGCCCGCTGGAGGAGCATCTTGAATTGAGTTTGGGCATTTTGGGTATCTCCTCTTTTGAGGGCGCGGTGTCCGATCATGGCGTGGGCGGTGAGGGAGAGTTCCACCCATGGGCTCTCCCGGGCTTCCTGGAGCACCCTCGGCCATCGGGTGTCTTCGAGATGGTCGATCGCACCGGCAACCAGGTTGGCCAATACGGACAGTTCCTTAAACCCACGTTTGACGCTGACGGTTTTGGCTGTTTCGATAATGGTCCGGGCCTTGTCATCATCGCCAGTGGCCATTTGTAAGCGGGCAGCTTCGATGGTCAAAAACACAGCAGCGGGTGTGCGCGGTGGCTCCCAAACCGCAGCTTTGACCGCCTGAGGAAGTTGTCTTTGAACCCGGTGCCAACGGGCCTGAGAAAGCCGCCAGTCGGGTGAGTGGTCTTGGGTTTGGCTCGTGTGGACACTCAGAATCGCCCGAGCGGCTCCTTTGTCGTTCATGGCGGCGGCGACACGGAGTTTGAGTGCGGCCCCGAGGCCCTCGAGATGGGTCATGCCGAGGCTGTGAGCTGCGGTAATCATGGGGTCGAGCAGCACCCGGGCGGCGCGAAGTTGGCCTCGGCCCAAGGCGAGCAAAGCCACCAGGTGGAGGGCCTCGGTGTGTCGGGCGCGATGGCCGTGTTTGCCCAGTAAATCTCGGGCTTGGTGGGCAGACTGGGTGGCGCCAGTCCTGTCGCCGACCGCCAATAAGGCCCACGCTTGGCGCAATAAGAAGGTCCCCAAATAAGGTTCACCCAAGGCGTTTCCTCCCCTGGCGATGGCCTGGCGGCACCCTTCCAATGCGGTACCGGGTCGACCTTCGAGCAAGGCCATGTCGATGCCTATCAGCGCCCGGTTTGGGTGGGCGCCCAAGACCCCTGTGTTTTCCATCAGAGGGCGTGCGCCTGCACTCTTCCCTTGGTCGATGGAGATTCTTGCAGCTTTGAGTTTTCGCCAAGCGTTGATCGTTGGATCTTTGGCTGGTGGGGCATTGAGCAGGGTGTGGATCGCCGCTGAGTGTTGGCCTTGGCGGACCTCGAGCTCGGCCTCGAGCAGTTCGCACCAGTGGCGGTCCGCTTCGGTTTGTGCCCGTTCCCGTGCGTGGGCGACCAAGTCTGTTCGAACCCGGCTGAGGTCGGTTCTCAATGCGGTTTGGGCGCGTGCCCAGGCCAGTTCAAACCGCAAGGCCTTGTAGGTCGCATCTGTTTTGTCGCGTTTGAGGGGGTCGATGATGATGAGCCAATCTCTGGCCTCGGTAAACCGCCCTCTGAGTGCAGCATCGACGGCCGCGCGGATGGCGTGGGGCAGGGCGCGGTTGGGATCTCGCCCATGAAGCATATGGCGGGCGATATTCGATGAGCGATCAACTTCGATATGAGAGCGAACGAGCGCGTCGGCCAATGCATCTTCTGTTTGGTCGCGCTTGGCGATGAGGGCTTGGGCCCTTTGGCGAAGCCAGTTGTCCGCGAGAACGTATCCATTGTTTTGAAGCCTGAGCGCGCCCTGCTGTAGCCAAACGCTTGGGTCGATACCCAGCAGATGCAAGACAGAGGCTGGGAGGGGAAAGCTCGCCAAGCCCAATACTGCCAGCTGAGGTGGGAGTGTGGCCCGTGTCTCTTCTCGGGTTTCGGCCAAAATGGATAGGCCCGAATCTCGTGCCATCATGGGGGTGGCGGCAGCGATCGGGTCGATCTGTACATGATTGTTGAGGCAAGCAGCAAGCTCGGTGGCTTGTGGGGAGTTGAGCGGGCTGAGCCGGATACGTGTGGCGCGGTCGGTGAGTTCCAGGTGGTCTGCGAGCTTGTTGGCACGTTTTGAGGCCCAACGCGGCTCCATGACCGCCATCACCGCGAGTCGGTCTGGTGGCTCATGGAGCAGGAGCTGGATCACCCTTGCGCTGAGGCTGTCGACTTGGTCGAGGCGTTCAAAGACCACCATCAAGCCGGTGTCCTCAACAGCCCGATGGATGGTGCTGGCCGCAGCCTCGGCAACATCCCGCAGGGT
>DBIS01000204.1 GCA_002296975.1 Deltaproteobacteria bacterium UBA796
AAAGAAAACCTAACCGGTGTGCCGCTGATACCCATCGCCTGAAGCACGTGGCTTCCGGTAGCGGACCCCGATGAACATGCCGACCCTGTCGATGCTGCGACTCCTGCCATGTCCAAGATGGGCAGGAGGGCGTCGCCGGGTGCCGAGAACACGACAGATAAAGTGTTGGGCAGCCGTTCTGCTTGGGCGCCCACAATTTGTGCGCCCCGACCAATGCAGAAGGCCTCTAGCTTTTTTCGCTCATCGCCAGACCAGTCTGCTTCCTGCTCTAAGGCTGCCCCAAAGCCAACGACTGCAGGAACATTAGTGGTCCCGGCGCGCCAGCCCCGCTCTTGTTTTCCACCACGAATCAATGATGGTGGAGGTGTGGTGCTCACCATTGCACCGATGCCCCGTGGCCCCCCAAACTTATGGGCCGATACGGTCAGCCAATCACCGACCATAGCCATGTCTAGCCGCCCAAATACTTGGGTCGCATCGCAGTGAAAGCGCGCGCCCATGCGCTGGCAGATGGCCGCTATTTCAGAGACAGGCTGAATCACCCCGGTTTCGTTATTGGCGGCCATCACCGAAACGAGGGCCTCACCTTGCTTAAGGCGGTCGGCCAGATGGCTGAGATTGATCAGGCCGTCCTGATCTACAGGCAAGATTTCATCCGCCCACGCGAGCACTGAAGGGTGCTCTGTGGCTGCTGCCACAACAGGTACCTTGGATGTGGAGAGAACCCAGGCATTGGCCTCGGAGGCCCCTGAGGTGAAGAACACATGCTTGGGCGCCACGCCCATTCGGGCTGCGATAAGGCGACGACTCTTTTCGACAGCCACTGCCGCAAGTTGTCCAAGACGATGGGGTGAGCCGGGGTTGCCCCATAACGACGCCATCGCCTCAGCCACTGCGTCTCGGACGACCGAGCTCATGGGCGATGTTGCGTTGTGATCAAGATACGTCATTTCGCCTGCTAACCCGCCAAGAAGGCTCGCATCATCAAAGCCACAATCATCAGCGTTCCCAACATGAGGGTTGTGCGCTCTGACCGGAACGCATTGGTCAGTCTTGTCTCCATTATGCCCTTTGGTGCAGCCGCATGAACCGGTGCAGATTCGCCGAACCACCGAGGCACACGGTTGAGGTACCCGCGGTAAATTTCTCCAAGCCGCATTTGGAGGAAGTCCTCTTCAAAACGAACAATAAAGCCATAATGTAGGGCCGATACCATAAAGAAAACACCCCCACCCACAGGCCCAAGCCCAGCCAAGCCTACACCCGTATAAATGAACATATTGGCCAAATACAGCGGGTTGCGACTGAGCTCGTATGGCCCAGTATAAATGAGTTTTTCAGCCCCGACCTCGACAACCCGTGCGCCTGTACCCATATGAACACTGGCCCAAAGGCGGATGAACATTCCCAAGGGTATCAGCCCGACGCCCAAAACCGTCGTCAGGCCAATCGGCTGACAAAACCACACCGCCGCCATCATCCAGGGCACCGGCAAAAGGCCGCGATGGCGAAATAACCAGCCGCCAAGCCGTATGACTGGCCGAGGGGCGCTCATGGGGCGGATTGGAGCCTTTGGCGGAGCACTTCATGCAGCTTGGTCGGGTCATTGGCGGCGTCTTTCAAGGCGATTTTGAGTTCCGGGTGCATTTCTGCTGCTTCGAAGGCCACCTGTTGTTCATCGGGCTTACCCACCCGAGAATACCCAATCGCGGAAATCAACTGGAGGTAGGCTGTTGTGGTGGCGTCGGCATCTCCGCCAACCGCGAGGGCTCGGCCCGCATAGCTGAGTGCTCGGTCCCAGTCCTCCTTTCGGAGTGCCAACTCAGCAATGCGCATCAACGAGTTTGGATGAGAAGCGTCAAAGCTCAGTCCTTTTTCGTAGTGCTGAGCCGCCTTATCGGCCAAGGACATATGGGTATCCAAAACGAAGCCTTTCATGAGATATGCATCGATAAACGCCTGGCGCTCAGAGGCGTGGTGGATGATGTTGTTGCAGGTGATCAGCAAGTTATTCCAATCTTGTTTAACAAACAGGACTGCGGCATAGCCTTGAAGGGCTTCTATATCGTTGGGTTGAAGCTGGAGTGCCTTGTCAAAGCGGCGCACAGCCTTGTCGACTTGCCCTTGCGCGTGCTCGACCACGCCCAAACAGGCGTAAACCCGAGCGAGCCGTTTGGCGTCACCTTGCCCGCCGGTCAACTGCAGAACTTGCCGGAAGACCTTGTTTGCATCATTCCAGCGGGCCTCCGTGACATACAGTGGCCCGACGGCCTCAAGGGTGGGCAAATGGTTCCCATTAAGATTCAGCGCTTGTTCGTACCGCTTTATCGCGTCCCCGTTTCGGTTTAGTCGCCGAAGGGCCTCGCCAAAATGAAAACAGTACTGGGCAAAATCCATTTGGACATCAAAGTCATCCATATCCCTTTCGATATCGAGCGCGTCAATGCGTTCAAAGATGCCAACTGCGCGAGTTAAGTCATCGTTTTCAAACAGGAATTCTCCAACAAACTGTAGCGCTATGGGGTCTTGTGGGTCGATGGCCAACACCTTTTCGTACAAATCGGCAGCCCCCCTACGGTCCCTGATTTGGTTCTTGCGGGTGTGGGCGGCCCGAAGAAGCAGTGCCACAGCCTCCACTCCCTCGAAGGTTTGGGCCCGCCGCGTGAGGCACTCGACAACTTGGTCCCATGCCCCCCGTCCTGCATAAATTCGCTCCAAGTCGTCGGAGGCCTGTGCACTCGGTTGGTTGCCTGTGGTGGCCTCTTCTAAAAATCGAACCGCATCATCTTCTCGCTGCAACTTATGTAAAGCCGCGCGCCCCATTCGACCGAGCAAGTCACAGCGTTGCCCTTCCTCGAGATAATGTACCAAGGCTTGACCATCTTGCACAAAGCTTGGCCAATCCTCCAAGCCCTCTGCTTGATCAACAAGGTGCTGCAAGGCCACCTGGTCACCAGGAACAAGCTCTAAAACCCGTCTCCAGGCCTCAATGGCCACCGCTGAATCTTCTAATTTGGTCTCCCAAAGTTCCGCAATCGCGCGGGCGGTGTTTACTTTGTCCTCGCCAGTTTGAATCTGGATCTCTCGGGTAAGAATCCCGGCAAGCCCTTGCCAATCTTGGGTCTCTTCGGCAATCGACTTTAAGCCGCTGAGTGCGCCCAGGTCTTGAGGCTCGTGGTCCAGGGCGCGAAGGAATGCCGACCTGGCTTTGTCCTTGTCTCCGTTGGCCTTGTGCACCTCTGCAACACGCCGTTGGTAGCGGGCAGCGTCCTCGGTGGTGGCTGCAATATTGGACAAACCATCCAGAAATTGAATTGCGAGGCTGGATTCTCCACGTGCGCCGGCAATCCTTGCCAAGTTTTCTAGCACCTCGGGGTCTTCGGGTTGGTCCTCGTGAAGCTTCCGGTAAAACTCCCACGCCTCCTCGGAATCAACCATCCGCTCGGAGAGCACCCAACGCCGTTTGGCCTCGATGAGGGTCATCTCTAAGGGGCTCTCGCTTAAGTTTAAGCGTTTGTCGAGTAGCTCAAATACGGCCGGCCAGTCTTGGTCGGCGATGAGGGACTGCTCAAGGCGTAACACCAGGGGCAGAACGATTGATGAATCGTCCTTTTCTCCAAATTGACTCAGGGCCTTTTTATATATTTTGGCAGCCTCATCACATTGGCCTGCATCGAGCATGGCGTCAGCCAAAGCGATGCAATCCTTGCAATTGGTGTCTTCAAACAGCTGGCGTACCGCTGAGGCGTTGCCGGTATTGCATTGCAGCCGGACAAGGGCCTCGAAGGCTTTTCCTCTGTAGGTTTGGTTTGCGAATGCGCTTTGGTATTGGGCCAAGGCCTTGGTCACATTCTCTTCGTTTTCAAACAGATGCCCTGCCAATAGGGCGTGCATATTGGCGATGCTGGCGTTGTCTTCGAGTTTGGCCAATGCGCCGTGAGTCTCGGCGAGGCCATCTCGGCTTGCCATGCGGGTAAGGGCCCGCTCGAGGCCGCCAAAAGCCTCGGGGCAATCTGGAGATGCCTTGGTGATGGAGCGCCAAGTCGAAGCGACACGTTTGTGGTCGTCGGAAGTGGATTCAAGTAGCTGAGCGAAGCCGACCTGGTCACCGTCTGCGTGGAGTGCAGCCTCAGCCAGTCCCCAGTTCTCTATGGTCACCGCCAGCCGGGCCATTGCGCCATAGGGTCTTGGTCCTACAGATGCCTCCAACACCCGTGTGATAGATCGCACGGTCAGCTGCCTATCGCCTACTTGGTGAGCGAGGTCAGCCAAATTGAGCGCGACAGCGGTCCTTTTTTCGGGGTCGTCTGTGCCGTTCCTGAACCGCCGATACACGCCGATAAGCCGCTTGGGGTCATTTTCTTGGAGTGCTGCCCGCTCCAACACTGCGAGGGCGGCCGGATGGGTTGAGTCGATGTCCAAAATTTCCAAGGCCACGGTTTGGGCGTCTAGACCCTGGATTTGTGCGGTGGCGTTCGCTGCAGCGATCAGGTGCCAAATCTGCCCAGCCCCAGCCGCAGAAGATGCCTCTACCCGCCGGAGGTCGTAAACGGCCTGCCATTCACCCAACTGTGCGGATACGGCGCGCAATAAGGACACCACTTCGCGGCAGTGTGGGTCCATCTCGACACAGCGGTGCAACAAGGTGCGGGCTGCGGCGGGGTCTTGGAGCACATCGTTAAAAATCCTGGCA
>DBIS01000081.1 GCA_002296975.1 Deltaproteobacteria bacterium UBA796
CACTTCAGCCCCTGTAAACGGCGAAACAGAAGACAGAGCAGAACAGGTGGAACAGCTTTTCGACCTGTTTGATGAGGGCGACGAAGACACCGCCAACGACCCCGCCCTCGACGGACGCATCTCGGCGGCGGTCGAAGAGTTGGTGAGCTACTACTCAGATGCAGAGCTTCCACCGGTTGTACAGCGTTTGGCTCAACTGGTCGCCGAGCGAGATTACAAAACCGTTCGGGACGAAGTCGACGATATTTGGAACAAGCTGCTTCGCTATCATAAGCAAAAGAAACTTCGGCCGAAGCCATCGCTCACGACGACCTTCAACACGATTCACGCCATCGTCCGGGAAATGTGAAGCCAGCCTTAGCGCCAGCTTTGCAATAACTTCTCGACCACGCCCCGATCCATGCTTGAGAGCCGCTCGAAGCGCACACCCATTCCCGGGCTCATCGGCGCGGCGACATCAACAGGGAGTGTCCATCGAACCTCGGCTCGTGCGGCGATCGCACGGCGTCCACCGGGGAGCTGAAAGCGAAGGCTAAAACACGTACCCACAGACATCGGGTAGTCGGTCTTGATGAACATGCCGCCGATGGTCTCGTTCGATGTGTAGTCGACCAAAAAGTCCTCTACATTGGCGTATTCCACTCGGACCTGAGGGATGCGTTCGGTGTTTGTGTCATCGAGTAAATCAGCAGCGATAGTTGCGGTAGCCAGCATGGTGCTCTCCTTGCATCAACACCATCGGGCCCACGCGCACCGACTGAAGATGAAATCCAGCCCCACCCTCAACAATCCTGCATTTATGCCATAAAAACCAGCTTTCGAACGAAATAATTTGAGAGAAATAAATGTTCACTCAGCCCCGCAAATCACAATTTTGACACCTTGTTGTCCGCCTACACCCCTCGGTCCTGTGATGTTGAAGCACGGAAGGGCAACCGCTGGGTTAGGCCATCTCACGCTTTTGCCCCGCTCGATGCCCCAGGGACACACCATGTCAAAACACATCCCATCAAATTGGCTGCCATGGATCGCTGCGGCGGTGCCACTCGCATTGTCTGCCTGCAATCAGCACGAGATGTTTATGGTCACAGGCTCAGAGCAAGTGGCCTTCACCGGTAAGGTGGACGTCCTTTTTGTGATCGACAACTCGGCCTCGGTCACCGAGGAAGCCTCTGCCTTGATGCGCCACTTCGACACCTTCATCGACACCCTCGCTGGCGACGACGCCTATGGACAAAACACCGAGACTTTGACCGATGCTGTCAATGACTACATCACCTTCACTTCGAATCGCTCCTCTGCTATCGACTACCGCCTGGCCATCGTCACCTCAAACATGACCCAAACCAACTGGGACTCCTCGAGCGCTCAACCGGGGGAGGCGGGATTATTCGTGGGCAACAACCCGGTCATTAGTCGTGGTGACGCAGACGAAAAGCACCGTTTTTTACAGGCGGTTGGGTGTTGGTCCACTTGCTGGGGCGACCTACCGAGCGATCAAAGCTACCCCGGCCACGGTGGCGATTGCCCCTTTCCTGAAAGCGAAGACGGTGGCGCCACAAGCCAATACGTCGAATGTCTTTGCACCGATATCGACTACCCCGAAGAGAGCGTCAACTGGCAAAGCAACGACCTTTGCAATCCTAGCGGAATCGAACAACCCATCGAGGCGGCCTTCATCGCGATTTGCCGGGCCAGTGAAAATCCACCCGAGGAATGCTGGCACGACAACGCAGTCCTCGCCAAAGACCCTGAAACGCCCACCAAAGAGGCCGACTGGTTCCTCTCAAACCCCGACTGGCTGCGCGATGACGCCAAACTTGTGGTCATCGCCATCACAGACGAAGGCGACGCTTCGAATCTGAGCATCACCCCATCAGGCCTTTTCGAAGGCAGTCAAGACGAGGATCCAGACCCCTACCTCAAAGCCTTTGAGTCCCTAGATAAAGACATCACGTTTGCCTTTGTTGGACCCGACTTTCGATGCGATGACGACGGGAGCTGTGAAGCCTTTTGCAATGCGGGTGCCGCCAACAAGCCGAGTGTCATGCGACTGATGAACCTCGCAGCTGCCACCGGCGGGTTTTATAGCCCCATCACCGACGGCGACTCCCCAGGCGAGGTCGAATGCGATGTTGCCGACTTCTCTGTTCACCTTGAGGAGCTCGGGCGCTTGATGATGAGCCTCCAAACCGCATTCAGGCTCCGCGCAGTACCCGAAGAGGATTCCATCCGCGTGTACGTGGACGGCACAGAAATTTCCCACGCATCCTCCACCGAGACCGGCAGCGACACCACCGCCACAACATATGGCGATGCTTTCGACACCGGCTGGTCCTATGACCCAGGTCAAAATGCAATCCTTTTCTGGGGTAAGGCCATCCCCGACTTCAACCAAGATGTAGAGATTTTTTACCGTCCCCTGGACGGAAATCCCCGCGAACTTCCCATCTAGGCAAAACTGATGAAACACATCATAAGCACCTCCGCCCTCCTCATTTTGAGCAGCATCAGCACCGAAGCCCGCGCTCAAAATACCGTCGAAGTGGGCATCATTCAAAACGCAGACGTCACGGTCGTCCAGAAACTGCTGCACCCAAAGGCAGGCCGCCTGGAGTACGGCGCCCACCTGGTGGTGATGCCCTTCGACACCTACACCTTTACGCCGGCCACAGCCATCACCGTCGCACACCATTTTCGCGAAGACCTGGGTGTCGAGGGTGTATTGATGGCGGGCTACGGCATGAAAAGTGCCTCATATAAGGAGTTGGAATCCCCCCCTTACGGTGTCGCGCCCGATGCCTATGGGTTTCTGGGCAGCACAATGATGGATTTTCAGTGGTCACCCATCTACGCCAAAATGAATGTGGCTGGAAAGCGCATTTACCACCACGATGTGTTCATTACAGCAGGCGTGGGCGCCACCATCGAGCAAGCGATTCAGCCTGACGCAACCAAAACCATCTCGCCCACATTCGGCACATCGGTCGGCTTTCGGGTGTTCACCGGTAAAGATTATGCGTTTCGCTTCCAACTTCGAGATGATCTGCTCCTTCAAGAACGGGCCAAAACTGCCAACATCAGAGGCACCTTCCTTAAACAGAATGTGTCGATCATGATTGGCATCAGCAAGCTGAGTGGTAAATGAGGACCGGCCTGCTGTTAATTGCATCGATGTGTTCTGCCCTCGCCTTCGCGGAAGGGCCGACCATGGAAGAGCGCTCCATCGCCTTTTTAGGGGTCAACGCTGCGAATGCCGAGGGCAACAAGTCCGGGGCCGCAAACGCCCTGCTTGATGTCATCGATGACCCCCAATGGGATATGTTTGATGGCGAAGCTTATGCCAGGCTCGCCGTCCTGCTGGGTGGACTTGATCTGCCCTACTCGGCATTGGTGGCCTATACCAAAGCCCTCGATGCAGACCCCGACGGTGTTGGTTCTGAGGCCGGAAAAGCCGTTGGGTTGGCCGATACCGTGGGCGATCACGCCATCTTAGAGCCGGTGTTCGCCAGTAACTTCGGGCTGGCCGTCGACGACGCCACACGCAGCCGGATGGCCTATCTTGCCGCCCGAGAGAACCACCGTAAAGGCCAGTACGCAACAGCGTCTGCCATCCTCAAACTCGTGACATCCTCCGACCCCTACTACCCAGAGGCCAAAGCCCTCGAAGGGGTCGTGCTCTCGCTCCAAAAGCGTCACGGCGATGCCCTGATTCCGCTACAAATCGCATTGGCGGTCGGTGACCGATCCCAACGAGGCGATGTGTTTAAGAATGTCGTCACCATGAATCTGGCCCGCGCTTATTATGCGGCCGGAAACTTTCCTCAGGCTGCACATTATTGGGGACGCATCGGTCGCGATGACCCCAAATGGCTGGATGCCCAATTTGAGAAAGCTTGGGCTTATTTCCGCATGGAGGACATGAACGGCACCCTGAGTTTGCTGCAAAACCATGTCTCACCCTATTTTGCCGACCGCTACTATCCAGAGGCGGCCATGTTGAGGCTTTACGCATTGTTTCTTCTCTGCAAGTTCCCAGAGGCCAGCACCCAACTTGATGCATTTAAAAAACAATATCAACCTCAACACCAGGCCTTATCGATCGCCGCCGCCCAAAGCCCAGCCGAGGCTTTTAATGAAATCCGACTGCATCTCGAAGGCAACAAAACAACCTTGCCCCCGACGGTGACCGCCGCCTTCGAAAATGAAGACCGCATCAAGGACAGCGTCGGGGCCGTTCTGAGCGCAGAAGAGGAGATCGCACGCCTTCGAAATGTCAGCGCGAACGCCTTCGCCCAAACCGCGATGACCTGGATTGAAGATCGTAGAAACACCCTGATCGAGGCAGAAGGCCAACGGGTCATCAAGCGTATTTCGGCCATGGAAGCCGAACTTTCAACCCTGCTCGCCAATGCAGATGTGACCAAACTCGACCTCTTGCAGATGGAGTCACGCTTGTACGAGCGCGCCAGCTTTACCGGTACAATTCCAGGTGGAAAACGGCGCGTGATGCGCAAGGTAAAGGCCAAGGCCGGCGAACGACTGTGGGACTGGCAGGGCGAATACTGGGCCGACGAGGTGGGCTACTTCCGCATCAACACCAAGCCCGACTGCCCCGAAAACCTGATCTCAGGGGAACAATAAACACGCGCTATTCTTCAGGCTCTGGCTCGCTACTCGGCATTCTCAATCGCCCCATTTGTGCGGCGGCACCGAAAAAGTCATCCATGCTGCCACCACCCAAACTCGGCATGGCCCGACGGGGTGGCGCGGGCAAGTCCGGCGTTTTTTCAGGGGGCTTGCCCTCACCGTCCGAGGCGAGCACCGAAGACATGACCGGCGCTTGCGTGACCGCCTTGGCTGCCATTCGAAAGCGTCCACCCCGAGC
>DBIS01000037.1 GCA_002296975.1 Deltaproteobacteria bacterium UBA796
CGGGCGGAGCACCATCCGGAGCATCTATTGAGCCGACGATCGCCACCCCAATACCTTGTGCATCAACCGGTTCTATCTCGGCAGACATCGCGTCAAATACAGGCGCTAGCTCTGCTTTAACCGTGCTGTGGTGCGCCAAAATCGCTTGCCTATAGGTTTTTGGAAGAGAAGCCAAACCCATCTCGACGTCTTGAAATTCTTCATATTCTGTGACGAGCTTATTGTATTGGGGCTTCTCGATAAGGTCTTGAACTCGACGCTCTCGGGCCTTTACTTGGTCGCCGTACAGCGAACCACGCGCCGCCAAAAGGCCTCGATCGCCGGCCAAATTCTTGAGCACTACCTCTCGTCGACGCTGAAGCTGCTCAGCGGGGAGTGCCTCCTTGTCGCCCTCGACCTCGGATTTCCGCGTTGCCAGAGCTGCCAAGCTTTGTTGCCGCTCCGTAATCTCGCGGTCCAGGCGGGCCTGCTCCTCTGTAATTTCGTTGTGCTCCCGATCTGCATCGGCGTCCGACTCTTGCCGCCACCGAACGATATCTTCGAGTGCCATCACCAATTTGGGGGTCATTTGTCCCGCTGCTGCCGTCATCTGTGCTCACCCTACCTTCGGTTGATGCTCACCCGTACACAATTGTACGCGGGCGCGCACCGAACCATATCAAAGAAATACCACTTCACCCATTAGGAAAATCATCACAGGCACTCCAGCCACCTTCAGCCGACAAAGCAGCGATCTCTCGCGCCTCAAACAACCGGGTAGCATAACGCCCTTCATCGTAGCCCTCCCACAGATCCGATATGCCCGCCCGGAGCATCCACTCATTGACCAGCACCTGCTCGGCGACCTCACTTTGTGGGATCAGCCCCTCATATGCTGCGATCTCCTCGCGGAGCGGATCGTCGACTTCTACGGTGATGAAGACATAGGCCAAGCGGCGTCCATAAAAACCAACACAGCTTTGATCGAACTCAAGCCTCAGGCTTCGATTGCGCAACACCCGCTCCAAAAAGGCCGACGACTCCTGAGCATAGCACTCATCGACCGCCACATCGGTGTCGCTCCCGGCCTTCTCAGGGCTATCTGGCCCCATCAATCGAATCCTTTCGGCGGGCCCATGCACCTGTTCGCATGGAATCGTGTCGAAGGTGTCGCCGTCGATGAAGCATTGGGCGGCTGTATTTCGAGGCGCGCCGCCATAATCTGGGTCGGACAAGTCTTCGATATCCTCGCACCATTCAACATCAAACAGTTCAACCCGCTCCTCGAGAGGCGTACACACAGCAAAGCTGGAGAGTAGGAGAAGATGAGTCAACCGCATGGGTTCCCTTAGCACCTAAGGACCGAGGGTGGTAAGATTCGGGTTCAGCCCAGGCGAAACACATTCCCAGCGAACAAGACACTCAAGCGGTAGACCTCCTGCTGCCTTCCCCAGACGCCCCTACTGAAGAAGTGGATGTGGACAAATACGTGGTCTCCGCGCGTGGGCTCGGCAAGCGCTTTGATATCTATAAAAACGACCGTGGGCGGATGTTCGAGTTTTTTGGGCGTCGGAGCCACCACCAAGAACATTGGGCACTCAAAGACGTCAACTTCGATGTGGCCAGGGGCCGGAGCTTCGGTATTATCGGGCCAAATGGTGCGGGAAAGTCGACCCTTCTCAAACTCATCGGCGGGATTTCACGGCCAACACAAGGCGAGATTCGCGTCCGAGCCAAGCTCTCCACCTTGTTGGACCTGGGACTGGGCTTTCACCAGAACTTCTCCGGCCGTGAGAACATCCGTTTGAACTGTGCACTGCTCGGCATGAGCGCAAAGCAAGTCGAAGAGCGCATCCCTGCCATCATCAATTTCGCGGAGTTGGGCGAGTTCATCGATTACCCAGTCCGCACCTATTCCGCGGGCATGAACCTTCGGCTCGGTTTCTCGATCGCCGCCCACACCGACGCGGATGTTTTCTTGATCGATGAAGTGCTCGCCGTGGGCGACCAGTATTTTCAGCGCCGGTGTATCGACAAAATCGAGGAATTTCTTGCCGCTGGAAAAACCATCATCTTGGTCAGTCACGACCTTCACTCCGTTCGCAGCCTTTGCGACGAAGTGCTTTGGCTAGAAGAGGGCCAGGTCCGGGCATTCGGTCCGGCCAAACAAGTGGTCGAGCGATACGTCGACATCGAACGCGAACGTTCTGTTGGCGCAGAGGCCCGCAAGGTTCGACCATTCATTGCACCCCTCAAAAATATTCCAGCCCCCACCTATGAAGCGACCGTAGACGACCCCAAACTCCAACGCGCAATCTTGGAAGCCGTCAAGGTGACAGACTTAGCCGACCTGGCCCGCCAACACGTGGTTGCAGACCCCTATGATGTTGTCGACGGCGAAACCCCCATCGTTCAAGGCACCGGCGAGGTGCGCATACTCCAAGTCAAGATTTTGGATGGCGACGGGCGCGACCGAACGCGCTTTCAGACAGGAGAAGACCTGGTGGTGGCGGTCACCTTCCGCACCACCGAGGCCATCGAAAACCCCATCTTTGGCGCAGCGATTTATCGCAACGATGGCGTCTACATTCACGGGCCAAACTCAAAATGGGACAATGTTTTAGAAGGAAGCTTTCACGGGGTCTACACCTATTTCATTCAATGGAAAAAAATATCATTATTGGCTGGGCGGTACCGGTTGAGCATTGCCGTCTTCGACCAAAGTCACCTCAAGCCTTTTGTGTGGCACAACCAATTGCATGACTTCGAGATTATGACCGAAATCGAGGACCATGGCATGGTGCTGATGGAGCACGCCTGGGGTCTGATCACCCACCTCAAGCTCTGAGCATAACGATGTCAAAGGTACTGCTCATCGGGCGTGGCCCCCTCCCCTGCGCGGAAACGCCGCAGCTCGGGTTTTCGCAGTTGCGTACTGCGGCCTTTTATGAGGCCCTCCTCGCCAGCGATCACACCATCCGCTTGCTTGTTTTGGTCCCGTCCTTGAGCGGGCTGGAACCGTTGAATTCCTGGGCCGGCCTTGTCGAAGTCGTTGAGGAGGGGCCGGGCTGGATAGACGCCGCGGCCAAGGCAGGCGCCGACGCCGATATCATCGTCTCTGCCGGCCCATACAATCCCGGGAGACTCGCAAGCGC
>DBIS01000161.1 GCA_002296975.1 Deltaproteobacteria bacterium UBA796
TCGCCACTCTGTATCATCCAGGGCCAAGATGGGATCTTTGAGTTGACTGTCTGGAGCCCCAGCGCTCACCCGTCGCTCACGGTACCGACTGTAATGACCGGCCTTAAGTCGCCGCACACTCAGTGGCGCCAAACGGCCAGAGGACCGCTTGGAGGCGTACTCGACATTGAGTCTAGCCAAGGCGGCGTCAACCCGAAAAGCCAGGGTCGTCTCGTCAGTTTTCCCTTCAAAAACAAGCGTATACGATGGCGTGTCGCCCATGACCACACCCATGCTAAATCCCATAAAATCACCCTCTATCGCCATCATGGCCTGAGACACCTGAGCGGCGGTGACCCGTTCTCCAACTGTGTTGAGATAGCGGCCAGACTTTCCAATAAATCGCACAAGCGGGGTGTTTAGGCAGTGGCCGACCACCTCGAGTTCATCCTCCATATCGTAGCGATACAAACCTGCTGCGGTGCTCACAATCAAGCGCACCCGGTCTCCCTGCTGAAGCTCCCAAGCCCACTTCAATTTGCCCTGGGCGTCGATGAACTCCATGACATGCCCGCCCACCCACAACACGCTGCCCGGCCAATCCGCGCTCAATGGAAAGGCAAAACTGCCTTCACTCGCGGTGACCCCAAGCTCCCGAACAGGAACATCACCCAAAAGTACCTTCAATTTGTCTGCAAAAAATGCAGCGGGTCCTCCCGTCCAACAATTCACCGAAGACAAGTCCCAAATCGATGTGGGGGCCCAGTCTGTTGGGACTGTGGCCGGACGAAGATGCCGCTGAAGCTTGGCCAGCACGGTGGGGTCAATATGGCGAGCAGGCCCGTGACAGAGCGTTCCATTGGCCAAATCTTCGCTCAAAGCCTCGCGCCACAGGTTCATTCGGCGAAACATCAGCAACAGTAAAGAAGGGTTGGCGGTGGTGATGGAGCGTACATCGGCCGCAATACCAAAGCGAAGCACTGCGTATTGGCGGGCGGCCGGATCTGCGATGTTCATCACCTCGGCTGGCACCGCATACCGCCGACGCAACCACCCTGGCTGTGCATCCCGAATACGCCCAGTGTTGCTGCCAATGCTCAGGCCGCCGGGACTGATATGGTGGACCGCTTTCGAGGCCATGGTCAGCGCCTTACCTTTGGAGAGCTCTGGATGGTCTCGAACCAAGCCAAGCGTCCAAAGCCGTTGGGCTTGTTGTACATGATCAGCCCATGTTTTGGTGACGGGCAAATGTTTGGGCGTCCCTGTGGTGCCGGATGTCTCCAGGAGCATTTGGGTACGCTCCCCCACCAACACTTTTCGCTCACCCAGAGCGACCCGATCCAGCCAGGGTTTAAAGGCGGTGTGTGTCCGTACAGGAATGGCCGCTCGAAAATCAGATAAACTTTCGACTTTTCGAGCACCGTGTTCGGTTAAAAACTCTGCATCGCCACCCGCGAGAATAAGGCGTTTAATCTGGCGTTCTGTCGCCTTCTTTGGGTCTTCGAGATCCGACAAAAACTGCCGAACAAGCGGCCGCAATGCGAAACGTAAAAGTCTGTAGTTTAGGTGCCCTCGCGGACCGAGTTCAGGGATTGTGGAGGGCACAGAAACAGGCTCCTTGTATCGGGAGAGGCATAGGGCAAGCGCGGGCGGCCCCACTTGGTTATCAAAATGTGGAATTTGCTCAAGGGTACCCGATGAAAACAGGTGATCATGTTCACGACGGAAACGGCCGCACATTCCAGGTGGGTCAACTCCTCGGACGTGGTCTGTGGGGCAAGTGCTATTTGGCACGTGAAGAAAGCGATGGCAGCGAGTGGGTTTTAAAGGTCCCGCTTGGAGAGGACGACCTACCCCGCCAGCCTCCACGCTTGGCTGAAGTCTGCCGAGAGATCGCACGTGAGCAGGGACGTTTCCTCGCAGAATCGGGCGCTGAAGGCTTGGTTGACGTCCAGGCCCGGTTCGTTGCAGACGATGGTTCTCCAGCGATTTTGATGCCACGGTACCCAGAGACGCTCGAACGCAGAATGGCGAATGCAGCACCACTCAGCGAGTTCCTCGCCACTTTGACCGCCACCATGGCCGCACTCAAGGCGCTGGCACCGGTACTTCATGTTCATGGGGGCATCAAACCTTCAAACATCATGCTCGACACCGAGGGAAAGGTCCGACTGATGGACCCGATAACACCCACCCTGAAACGGTATTTGCCAATCTTAGCCAAAAGAGACGGATACCTTGGCGATGGCTATCTCCCCCGAGAGATCCGCACGGCAGAGAGCGACCCGACTTTGAGTCCGACCGTGGACACCTTCAGCCTCGCCATGATGCTATTTCGTGCCGCTACGGTTCCAGTCGAGGGTGCTACCCCTCAAGCGCTACCCGACGCAGGGCTTAAAAAGGGTGGTGTCCAGACCCTTAAGGACCATTTTCACCACCGACTCAAGGCCGAGCCATCCAACCCGCGCTTTCATGCCCGCCTAGCAGATCGTGCGACGGCCATCGTCAACCGTGCCATCAGCCTCGAAACCAGCCCTTCGCCGCCCTATCGCTTTAATAAGGTCGATGAATTGGCCAAGCGTTTGGCAGAGGTAACAGCACTTATTCACCCCACCATCGGCCATGTGGGCAAACTCATCCTCAATCGGCCCCCGGCTCAAAACGGATTTGGCACCGACGAAGATGTCTGTTTTAGCTGCAGTGTGGGGGCGACGATGGGCGTGGAGACCCACGAAGAGATCGCGGCCGGTATCGCAGTTTTTGACCAAGAAAAGCAAGCACGTGTGCAGCAAGTATCCTGTGCATATACAGTAGACCGCCACCCTTCTGGGCGCTTTCGTTTTTCTTTCCGAATCGCCGACTTGCCCCCCGGAAAATTTTTGGTACGGGTTGCTTACACCATTCGTGACTCTGGCCACGAGCCGGTGACTGCAGAAGAATCCTTTTTGGTCAACGCAGCCCCGGGCTATGTGCCGCCGAGGGCCGAGACCGCACACCAGCCCCTCAGCATCAGTCAACCAGGGACCGCGGCCCAAGAACTACGGGTGGAGAACACCCCCCAAAGCCCACCGGCCAATGAATCGCCAGAACTCAACGCCCCCCTCGACGCGGTCGAAGAGATCACCGAGCATACCGAGGCCATGGTGACGCCGCTTCACCCCAATCTCGCTGCCACCTTAGACGAGCCCGCCTTCTTGGCGCCCGCCCATGAAGACAATGTGGAACCCGTAGCATTTGCTATCGACGCACCGGGCCCTATTCATTCTGCGCCGGTCAATGTCGGTACACCCAGCCCAGGTTTGCCCACCGGTGTATCAAGCCCAATCGAGACAGAGGAGCCTGTCTATAAAGGCGCTGGCCGTTGGAGCGAATTGCCCCTGCCAAACCCTGGCCAAACCGAACTCCCATCGGCCCACATCCAAGCGGAACTCACAGGTGAACCACTCGAGCGTGGGCCGGTAGCCGAGTTGATCGGCCGCGGCATGTCTCTGATTCGTTCCGACACCTACACCCTGTTTTTAGGGGCAGCCGGCCTGGTCATTTTGGTCTTATTGGCTGCTCTATGGCTTCTTCCATCTTCCTAACTTTCCGGTGAAAGCTCACCGCACGGAGTTCACATGAACATCAGCATCTCCAACCAAGACCCCAACAGCGTCACCGCCGACCTTTTGGCCATCGCCGTGAGCGCAGAAAGCCTGGACGCCGCCATCGCCTCCATAGATGCCGCTTTTGACGGCACCTTGGCCACAACCCTTGCGGCCGATACGTTCAAGCCCAAGGCTGGCGCCACAGCAACCTACCCATCCTTTGGTCGAATCGGTGCCAAGCGCTTGATGTTCGTGGGCCTCGGCGATGCAGATGCATCAAGCATCCTTCAGGCCGCTGGCGCCGTCGGCAAGGCAGCCCGAGCATTTGGATCAAACTCAGTCGCCCTCGATATGGGCGGACTCAACGCCACCCAAACGCAAATCGCTGTCGAAGGCTTTATTGCCGGAAACTACAAATTCGACAAGTACAAGTCCGGCGACGACAAGAAAGCCCCTGTGTCGGCGCTCAATCTCCTCGGTGGCGCCAACGCTGATGGGCTGGCCATTGGCAAGGCCGTTGCCGAGGCGCAATCCCTCGCACGAGACTTGGTGAACGAGCCTGGCGAAGCCATTTATCCAGAGACCTTGGCACAAGTGGCCAAATCTCTCGAGAACGATCAGCTCAGTGTCGAGATTTGGGATGAGACCAAAATCCAAGCAGAAGGCATGGGAGGCATCATGGGTGTCGGTCGCGGGTCTGCACGCCAGCCTCGCTTCATCCATATGAAGTACACACCCAAAGGCACCCCAAGCCGCAAAATCGCCCTCGTGGGTAAGGGTGTCACCTTTGACGCTGGCGGCTATTCTCTGAAACCCAGCGCAGGCATGCAGACCATGCGTTGCGATATGGCCGGCTCGGCTGCAGTCATCGGTGCCATGCGTGCAATCCGTGACTTGGCACCAAATGTTGAAGTCCACGGTATCATCGGCGCTGCGGAGAATATGGTCAGCGGAAACGCCTACAAGCTGGGCGACATCTTGACCATGTACTCAGGAAAGCAAGTCGAAATCCACAATACCGACGCAGAAGGTCGCTTGGTTTTGGCCGACTGTTTGCACTATGCCAGCCAACTCGGCGTCGACACCATCGTCGACTTGGCAACCCTCACCGGAGCGGCAGTGGTGGCCTTGGGCGACCACTATGTGGCCATGTTCACCAAAGACGAGGACTTGGCAAAAGACCTCTCAACCAGTGCCAAAGCGGCCGGCGAGCGGATTTGGCCGATGCCTCTTCCCGATGACTACAAGTCTATGCTCAAAGCTGAATGGGGCGACATCAAGAATGTCGGCGGCCGTGCAGGTGGCAGCATTACAGCCGCACTCTTTTTGAGCGAGTTTGTGACCGGCGCAGCCTGGTGCCACTTGGACATCGCTGGCCCAGCGTTTTTGGACAAAGGCCACAAGCACTTCGCCCCTGGCGGAACGGGGTCGATGGTGCCAACTTTGGCCCGATGGATCACGGCTTAGCCAAACAACGAAATTAGGCTTTTCGCCCAATTCCCACAACGAAAAACTCAACGCTCTCCTTACGGACAGCTTTGGGTTTGACCCGCTTGGTCTTGGTGTAGTCGCCGCGAATGCGCTCCACCAAGGCCCTGGCATCTTCGCCCTCGAAAACCTTCACCACAAAGTTCCCGCCCGGCACCAAAAGGGCTGCGGCGAGCACTCGGGCTTGTTCCGCCAGCTCAATCTGGCGCACATGGTCGGTAAAACGATTGCCTGTGGTGGCTTGGGCCATATCTGACATCACAAGGTCGGCACCCCCGCCCAGCGCCTCGCGCAAGCTGTCGATGGGCACATCAAAAACCGACTCAATAAACTGCTGCCCCCGATAGCCACCCACCTCGGTGAGATCGATGCCAACCAGGTGGGTGTCTGCACCACCGACCTGCTTGACATAGTTTGACCAGCTTCCTGGGGAGCAACCCAGATCGAGCACCCGGCCATTGCGCGGGATCACATTGAATCGTTTGTGCACCTCTTCAAGCTTGTACACACTTCGTGCGGCATAGCCATCAGCCTTGGCTTTACGTCCATAATGATCTTGGTTTCTGCGGTGTCCCAATGTGCTTCCCCCGATGCAACGATCCGGTGCCGGATGTTTCTTGTATCTCTTGTTATCGCACGACCCTCAATTGATCAGCTATAAGGTTCTGTAGGCAGCAGACCGAGTGCCGCTGCCATATAGCTTTTATCTAAATGCCGAGGCCCCATGAAAACCAGCATCTCAATGTCCTCCCACTTGGTCCTTCTTGTTTTGGCCGGCTGTGCCGCCAAAGATGGTGGGCTGGGCGAAGCCCAAGATTCAGGTGAAGTCACCTATCTTTATGACGACGCAGACAACGACGGCATCATCGATGGGCACGACGGAGAAGACGACGCTGATGATGACGGCACCGCCAACTATCTGGACACCGACTCCGATGGCGACACCATCCCAGATAGAATCGAGTCTGGCGATGATGACGTCATGACTTTGCCCATCGACTCAGACCAAGATGGCATCCCCGACTTTTTAGACGCGGACTCCGATAACAACTGTATCTTTGATATCGACGAAGCTGGCAGTGATGGAAGCGGCGGCATCGCCGACACCGATAACGATGGTATTCACGACTTTGCCGATAACGATAACGACGGCGATGGCATCTCAGACGTCGTTGAAATCGGTCTCGACTGCGGCACACCAGACTCCGATGGCGACACCATCCCCAACTATATGGACATCGACTCCGACGGTGATGGCATTGGCGACAAATACGAAAGCGGCACCTCCGCATGGGAAGATGACCCCGCCGACACCGATGGCGATGGCACACCAGACTATTTAGATGCCGACTCCGACGGTGATGGGATACCAGATGCCATCGAGTCAGGCGTAAGCGACCCCACAGAAGAGCCCAAAGACACCGACGGCGATGGCACATATGACTTCGCTGATACCGACGCAGACGGCGACTCACTCCCCGACTGGGATGAAATCAACATCCACGGCACAGACCCTTACGATGCAGACTCCGATGGCGATGGCTTCTCTGATGGCGGCGAAGTCGCAGCAGGAACCGACCCAACCGACCCAGGCTCCATCATCGACGGCATCTACATTGAGGTGCCAGAGCGCACATCTACAGAGTCCAACTTTGAGTTCGAGCTTCGGATTCAGATGGGCGATGTCGCCTTCTTACTCGACACAACCGGCTCAATGGGCAGCACCATAGATGCGATGGCCAACGAGTTTTCCTCCATCGTGACCGCGCTCAACACCTTGATTCCAGACGCAGAATACGGCTTTGCGACTTACGATGACTATGCATACGCCAGTTACGGCTACTCCGCGGATGGCGACAAGCCATTCATTTTACGGCAACAAGTCACCGACAACACCGCAGCAGTCCAGGCCCAACTCGCCTCCGTGCCGCTTCACTACGGCGGCGACAGCCCAGAATCGACAATGGAGGCCTTATACCAGGGTGCATCGGGACTTGGCTATGACCAAAACTGCAATGGTATTTACGATTCTGCCACCGATGTGAAGCCTTATTTGGTCTCAGTAGACGACCCATTTGGCGGCGGCGGCGGACAATCCTTTTCAGCGGTATCCTCAGGTGGTGGCGAGCTCGGCGGCTTTGGCTTTCGCGACTATGCCCTACCCGTCATGGTCTATGCCACAGACAACCTTTTGCGCGACCCTGACGCCGGATATGGCACCCCAGGCGGCTGCCCCATCGACGCTGGCCAATCCGATGTTGTTGATGCCATCGCAGAGCTTGGCGGGTACACCGTTGGGGTCATGGCTGGTGGTTGGGCAAGCACCGCTCAGATGGAAA
>DBIS01000222.1 GCA_002296975.1 Deltaproteobacteria bacterium UBA796
CACCGAGAACCTTAAAAAAGGTGGGTGTTTTGTGAAGACCCCCAGGCCGCTAGCGGTCGGTCGGCAAGTCTTGGTTGAGGTGCGGGTTGCTGCCATCTCCGACGACCCGATCTGCATCGATGGCGTAGTGACTTGGTCCAGTCGTGACCTCGACATCCTCGGCGACGGTGAGGTGCCGGGAATGGGCATCGAGTATCAGATTGGTGGGGCTGAGGTCCGCGAGATTCAGGCGCGGCTCCAAGGGCTCTTAGCCACCTAAGCCTCCATCCACGGCCCATTCCTGCCCGCTGACATACGAGGCATCATCAGAGGCCAAAAAGCAGACCACTTTAGCGATCTCGCTGGGTGTCGCCAGCCGTCGCATGGGAATCATGGACTTGGCGATCTCCACTACCTTTGGGTTCATTGCCTCCACCATATCGGTGGCGACAAAGCCAGGTGCCACACAGTTTACGCGAATACCGCGGCGGCCCATTTCCTTCGCCAATGAACTGCTCATCGCGGCGACGGCGGCTTTGCTTGCCGCATAATTGGCCTGGCCCGCATTGCCGCGAATACCCGACACGCTGGTGACGTTGATGATGCTACCGCTGCGTTGACGCATCATGAGTTCGGTGGCGGCCCGGCATAGGCGAAAGGTGCTGTGAAGGTTGGTGTCCATAACGTCGTGCCAGTCAGCATCTGACATCCTGACCATCAGCCCGTCTCGGTTGATGCCGGCGTTGTTCACTAAAATGTCCAAGCTGCCCAGGGATTGGGCGGCGGCCACCAAAGCAGCACAGCCCTCTTTGGTGGAGACATCGGCCTGGACAGCGCGTCCATTGATGGACTCGGCGACCGCTTGTGCCGCAGATGCGCTGCGATTGTAGTTAACGATGACCTGCGCGCCGGCCTGGCCGAGTTCTAAAGCGATGGCGCGGCCGATTCCGCGGCTGGCACCGGTGACAATGGCGACTTTATTGCTGAGGTCCATGGCTATCTCCAAAGGCCTCCCATAACAGGACGGTGACTATCGGACCTGAACCTCCGCGATATCGCTTACCCCTGTGAGGGCCATCACCAAGCGGTCGAGCCCAATCGCCATACCCGCAGATCTCGGCATGGCCGGGGTGGCCTCAATGAGCTGTTGATCGACTGGGTGAGGGCGCCTGCCCATCGCGCGACGCTTTTCGGCCGAAAGCTCAAATCGCTCAGTCAGGGTTTTGGGGTCTCCTTCTTCGGCAAAGCAGTTCCCAATTTCGATTCCGGATAAGTAGACCTCAAACCGGTCGGCTTTGGTGTCCCGTTGTCGGGCGAGTGCTGCTTGCCAGGAGGGGTAATCATAGACGATGGTGGCTTCGGTCAGCGATGGCTCTACCTTGTCGACCCACCCAAAAAACCATTCATCTTCATCGGTCGTATCTGTCAGCCCGGCTTGTTCGCGTAAAGATGCCACAGAGCGGCGTCGAAACACGGGTGCGGGTTGGTTGAGGGCAGCTGCGGCGGCGGCGACAAGCGCACATACATCGTCCATCAACTCCGCTGTGCCCGCGTTGGCCCGGTACCACTCCACCATGGTGAACTCTCTGCTGTGGTGGATGCCTTCCTCGTCGGCCCGAAAGGTGGGTACGATTTGGTAGATCCTGCAAAGGCCTGAGGCCAATACCCGCTTCATCGCGAATTCTGGGCTGGTGTGCAAAAAGGAATCGCCGACCGCCACCGGCTCGAGGTGTTCCTCGAGGGCAGGGGCGTCGACGATGACCGGCGTGTGGACCTCTAAATAGCCGTGGGCTTCAAACCAATGGCGAAGTGCGGATGTGACGGCTGCCCGTTGGCGCAGCCTATGGGGATTCACTTTTGGATCCGGCTCACATACTCACGGGTTCGGGTGTCGACTTTCAACGTCTCACCTTGGTCAATAAACAGGGGAACGTTGATCGTTGCCCCACAGGCCAAAGTGGCAGGTTTGGTGGCACCCTGGGCGGTGTTTCCACGCACACCTGGCTCGCAGTAGGTGACCTCAGACTCGATAAAGTTTGGAAGCTTGATCAGTAAAGGCGCGCCATTGTAGTACAAGACGTCAACGACATCGTTTTCACACAGAAAGTCTGTCTCATCGGCGATCACTTTGGCAGAGATGGCGACTTGCTCGAATGTCTCTTGATCCATGAAGTGGAAAAATTCATCATCATTGTAGAGAAACTGCATGGCTTCCTCTTCGACGTCGGCTGCGATCAAAGATTCGCCGGTCCGAAAGGTGCGCTCGAGTGTGCTACCAGACACCATATGCTTGAGCTTGGTGCGTGTGAAGGCCGTTCCCTTGCCGGGTTTTACGAACTGAAAGTAGGTGATGACATAAGGGTTGCCATCGATTTCGACCTTGAGGCCGTTACGGAAGTCCGAAGTCTGATACGTGCGTCCCATTTTCTTTCCTTTTCGCCATGCGATAGCGGGTCTGTGTGGAATCTCTAAGTCCTTATAACGAGCGCAGTCGCCTTTTGTCTCCTCTAGAGGCTAAAGCGCGATTTGAGGGTGTCGATGACAAGCTGTGGCGCCGTTTAGAGCGTATTTTTCCGGTCCGGATTACCCGCAGTTGGGCCAATCGTGTTCGTTCTGTGAGCGGACCGCTTGGCCGGCAGGTGTTTCCAGTGGCCGAAGAGCTTATGGCCGATCCCTTTGATGTGGCGGACCCCGTGGGCGAGGAAGGTCGCATGCCTGTCCCATGGGTGGTTCAAAAACATAAAGACCGGGCCTTGTTGCTGGTGACCCGCCGTTGTCATCTGCACTGTCGCTACTGTTTTAGACGGGATCTCGACGGCGACCCCGAGCCCTCAGCGTCTGAACTCGAAAAGGCGGTGGCTTATCTGAAGGCTTCCGGGGTGCGCGAGGTAATTCTATCTGGAGGAGATCCTCTCGTGTTGACCACGCCGCGCCTGGCCAGCATTATCGATGCCCTCAGGCCTCACATCCCCTTGATTCGCATTCACAGTCGCGCGCCCATCACGTTTCCAGAGCGTGTCGATGCTGAGTTCGTCGCGATGTTGGCCAGTCGAGGGCCGCTCTGGCTGGTCGTTCATTGCAACCATCCCGATGAGCTGTCAGAAGAGGTCTCCAAAGGGTTGGCCCTGCTCGTGGACGGTGGGATTCCGCTCCTGAACCAATCTGTATTGCTCAAGGGGGTCAACGACGACGTCGAAGTGCTGACGGGCTTGAGTGACGCCCTGTTGATGCGGCGTGTAAAACCCTATTATTTACATCACCCAGATGCGGTGCCGGGCGGTGGCGCTTTCAGGGTCACCATCGAAGAGGGGCTGGCTTTGCACGATGCGCTCCGAAGTCGAGTGAGTGGCCTGGGGTTGCCCACATACGTGATCGACCCACCGCAAGGGACTGGCAAGATACCCGTGCTACAGTGGGCCTCTAAAACGGTAACCTCGGCGCAATAGGAGCATCCATTGGCAGTTCGGCAGGCCACATATAAGTTCGCAGATCTCAGTTCATTTTTGAACACCTACGACCAGCACATTTCGAAGGGGTCGATGTTTTTCAACGCTGGAGAGATCGATAAGGATGTAGCCAATGAGTTTAAACTCGACCTGGTGGCTCCGATTATCGGCAGACAAGGCCCCATTCTCGCCCAAGTTGTTCACCGAGGTCCCGACGGCAGTATCGGTGTACATTTACCCGACATTCCGGGTTCGGTAGCAGATGCTTTTACATCTTTGTTTGGCTTTATCGGTGAGGTTAAGGATTGTTTGATCGCCTCAAAGCAGGTGGTCATGCGCACCGACTACAACGTTGTGGTCAAAAAGTTGGCCGTCGCAGAGACCAGCCAAGCCTCTCCGAATGCAAAACCCACCAAACGCACTGAGCGGGGCTTTCCAATCCCAGACACCTCCAGGCTAAAGGCGCTGGTCGATGGAAAGATGTCCGATCGAAGCCTACGCGATGCCATGGTGGGCTTGGCGGTTGAGAGCACGACAGGCTTGCTCACCATCAAATGCCCGAATGGAACGACCCGTTACGGCTATTGGCTACGCGGGGGGGTTGTAGGCTGGCGTACCGAGCCGATGAACGAGGATGAAGTTTTGGGCGTGCTGCTGTTCAAGGCTGGACAGATCACCGCAGACCAGATCAAGGCCAGCCTTGAAATCATGACTGAAGAAGGACTTCGCCAGGGCGAGGCCTTGGTACAGATGGGGCTGTTGGACTTTTCAACGCTCATCCGTGTACTGGGCAAGCAAACCGAGTTCATCCTCAAAAATGTGCTGGAGTCTAAAAAAGGCACCTGGCAGTTCCATGTGCTGCCCCGTCTGCCTGAGCAGTTCATGTCCTCACAGGTCAATGTGCCCTCCTTGCTTTTCCGTGCATTGTTTGCTCATGCACGCACAATGAGCCCAGTAGAAATTAGCAAGCGGATAGAGCCCAATTTGGACCGTTACCTGGCCATCGCTGTTGAGGCCAACCCAATCCTGAGCGAGATGAGCTTGACCACCAAAGAGAAGGGGCTGATTACGGTTATCCAGTCAAATTCATGGCGTTTGAGAGAGATCTTCAGTGTTTCGCCTTTGTCCAAAAGCCTGACGTCGGCGTTTATTTGGTGTCTTGATGAGCTCGCCTTGCTGACCATGGCGGACAAAGAAGACATGAGTCGGACGAAGGCGCGCATCGCAGATCGTCTAAATCGTAAGAAAAAGCAGCTTCAAAGCGGCAACTATTTTGATATTTTAGAGATTCATTGGGTGTGTCTGGGCTCTGAGGTCCAAAGTGCCTACACCCGTATAAAGGCCGAGTTTGCTCGGGAGCGTTTTGAAATCATGGATGAAGCTCAAGAGGAGCTGCTAGAGCGCATCGTCATCCGAATTGACGAGGCTTTTGCCGAGCTTGAGGCGGACAGCAGTCGTCGAAAATACCGTGCGACTGTTATCGAGAAAGACGCGATTATCAACTCTGCTGAAATGCTTGGAAGGCAAGGTGAGATGGGGATTATGCGTCGGGACCGTCCGGCTGCTTGTGCTGCTTTCGCCAAGGCGGCAGAGTTAGACCCACGACAATCCAAATTTTTGGATGGCATGCGCCGGGCGACCACCATTTAGGGCTCCACCCTCGGCTGCTTATCGGCCGAAAAGCCAACGTAGACGCTGGGTGAAGCCGGTCCCCAGTAAGCCGCCCATCACGCGCTTGAATAGCCCATATAGATTGGGGGCATAGGGGTACCAATAGGGCTCTCGATTCATGGTTGGGAGCAGGTCGTAGTTCACATGCCGCTGCTGGCACATATGACGCAATGAGTCATCACCGTGGGTGTGTCCGACACCGCTCGCTTTGACGCCACCCCAAGGGGTCTCTGGCATGCTGTGCGTGGCCAGGACATCGTTAACCATCACGGTGCCAGACTCTATGCGCTCCGCGATGTCGCGTGCCCGCTCGGTGTCCCTCGAAAAGACGTAGGCAAGCAGACCCAGGTGGGAGCGATTGGCCTCTGCGATCATGTCATCTTCACTATCCATCACCATAATGGGGAGGACTGGGCCGAATGTCTCGAGGTTCATCACATCCATCTCGGGGGTCACATCGACCAAGAGGGTGGGTTCAAAAAAGTTTCCGGGGCCTTCGATGCAGTGCCCTCCCACAAGTAGCTTTGCTCCTTTGGCAACAGCATCTTCCACCCGATCAGAAACGATATCGCGCTGCCTTCTGTTGTTGAGCGGGCCGATTTGCGCTGTGGGGTCGGCATGGGTATTGCCGGGTTTCAGCGCGGCCACTTTTGGCACCAATTGTTCAAGTAGCGCTGGCAATACGGACCGGTGTACCAAGACCCGTTCAACGCTCGCGCAGACTTGTCCGCAATTGGCGAAGCCTCCCCAGGCCAGCGCATTGGCGGTTCGTTCGATGTTGGCATCTGACAACACCAGCGCTGCTGCTTTTCCGCCGAGCTCGGTGACACATGGGATAAGGCGTTGCCCGCATTGTGCGGCCACCTTCCTGCCCGTCGCCACAGAGCCCGTGAACTCGATCATATCCACTTGGTCGACCAGGGCAGCGCCTGTTTCTCCAAACCCATGGACGACGCCAAAGAGGTCTCTGGGAACGCCACCCTCGACAAAAATGTCTACCGCGAGTTCTTGTATGAGGGGGGTAAACTCGCTCGGCTTGATCACCACGCCATTGCCGGCGATCAAAGCGACCACAGCCGCTCCATTACAGATATTGAAGGGAAAGTTCCATGGACCAATGATGCCAACAACCCCGCGTGGCGCCCAGTGCAGGTAGCTTGATCGGTGCTTGAGCAGGTGCAGGGGAATCGGCTCTGGACTTAGAATTCGGCTGGCTTCATTGGTGAAGTAGTGAATTAGGTCGACCAGGTTGATGACCTCGTGGACCATCGCCTCGATTTTGGGCTTTCCCTGTTCTTTGGACAAGAGATCACAAATCTCGTCGGTCCGATCAATGATCACATTTTTGACGGATACCAAGACACTGCACCGCTCCGCGAGGGAACGGGAAGCCCATTCACGCTGAGCAACGCGCGCCCTTTGAACGGTAGCGGCGACCTCACTGGTGTTGGCGATGGTCACCATTCCGATGACCTCGTCCGTGGCTGGGGATTTGACGGTGATCTGTGTGTCCGACATGTCTGCTCCTGTGGACAAGATAACGTCACCAACGCAAAGCGCCGGCCACGATGGGCCGGCGCTTTAAAGTGACCTGTGGACTATTTGGCCGCGTGATGTGTCCGGCGCGGATAAACATGAACCTCAAGGTCGTTGGGGAATGCCATTTTGTCGGTGACTGGGGCGGCAGGAATCTTGGATAAGACCCAACTGACCAACAGCACCATCATGCCACCAAAGCCGAGAGGCATCAGGATTTCGCCCAAGCCCAGGGGCAGTGTGTCTTCACGCCAAACGCTTGGCACCATGACAACAAAGCGCTCCAGCCAGATACCCACCAAGATCAATGTGCTCACAGCCAAAAAGCTGCTGCGTATTTTCTTCATGCCGCGAGACAAAAGCAGTGTCCAAGGGATGATGAAGCATGTCATCACCACGACTTTAGACACTCCAGCCCAAGGCTCAAGCTCGGTCCGCAAGAGAATAAAGCCAGTCTCCTCGGTCATGTTGCCGTACCAAATGGCCAGGTATTGGGCGTATGTGGTGTAGCCCCAGAACATACAGAAGGCGAAGATGAGCTTGCCCAAGTCATGGTAAACAACCGGTTTGAGCAGGTAGTCGATATGCAGCCAACGGCTGGCGAGCATCGAGAAAATACCGATGGCGACCATTCCACTCCACATGCTGCTCATAAAGAACCAAGCTGGGAACATATTGGCGAACCAATGCGGTGCGAGGCTCATCGACAAGTCGACTGACACAATGCTGAAAATGAGCGCGTAAGCGATGACGACCAATACGCCCCATTTACGTTGTTGTACTTCGCTGCGCTCGATTTCGACCTCAAGGCCGGCCCAGTTCTTGGTGAAGCAACAGTACCAATCTGGCGCTGCGTCGCCCAACTTCTCCTTCATCATGCCAATGTCTGGACGCCAACTGGCTTGGATATATTTCCAATCCAGCCACATCAACAGCCCAAGGCCAAGCGCTTGACGCCAGAAAAAGAATGGAACGGTAAGATACACAGCCTTGTGGGCTGGCAGGGTGTGAGCCTCGGCCTCAGCAACCCATGGGAAAACCTGAAACCCACCGACCAGAAGGAATGTAATCAGGCCGAGGTACAGAACCGGCATCATGATGGCGAAGGCCTCTGCGATGCGCTTTAGGGAGCGACCCCAGCGGCCCTTGGTGAGGGTGAGAGCGACGGCCAACATGAGGCCGCCCTGTGACACGCCCATCCAAAAGACGGTGTTCTGTAAAAAGTCCACCATGGCCCGTTCGGTCCACTGAGAGTAAACCCAGTGGGCGCCAAAAACACCGGCAAAGATGGCGCCTGAGCACCAAACAATAAGCCGCATAGGCATGCCGTGAGGCACGCGCGCGATGGCCCGACTAAAATCTGATCCGTGGCTCATTTCGCCACCTCCACTGGTGCCGTGTAGGACGTGCCGTCCATGGTCCGCATATAGGCGATAAGGTGCCAAACATCGTCGTCCATCATCGCGTAGCCGTAGCCAGGCATGATGGCCGATCCATCCCGAACGGTGAAGAATAGGTATCCATCATTACGAAGTTTGGTGACATTGCCGGTCCCGGAAAGAACGGGTGGTGGAATCGGGTAGCGTTTGCCTGACTTATTATCCACGACGGGTGCTTTGCCCTGACCATCAACCCCGTGGCATGCCGTACAGTAGATGTCGAAGAGCATTTTACCTTCTTCGGTATCTGCCCCATCGGGAATGCTCAGCGCCGCGGTCTCGGCTGCGTAGCGGTTGCCCTGGAGCCGAGCGTGGTTCACTGAGATGGTGTTCTCAGGAAGGGTGGCCATTTCCCAGTTGAAAGCGCGTTTGTACACCGCGTCCACCATGTCGGTGTCCCACGGGAAGGCCCAAGCCGCTGTACTTAGGGCGCCGATTGTCAATGCAGTGGTCAAGAATTTAGGCATCCTTGCCTCCAGTAATGCTGGTCTCTACAGCTCCGAATTCATCCAGAGCACTCTTTACGCTAGCTGCGGTTGAGTCATCGAGGTTGCGAACCACCATGCCGAACACATCGTCACTCAGCCGTGGGTCATCGAACTCAGGGTCCATGTCTTTGGCTGGAAGCCGGCAATGGTAGAGCAGACCGACCAGGGTGGCCAAACAACCAAACAGAACGGTTGATTCAAAGGCGATGACGATGAAAGCAGGGATGCTCACGAGGGGCTTGCCCGCTGGGATGATCATCGGCCAGTTGAGGTGGGTCAACGAGCACAGCGAGAAGCCCATGGTGCCACCGAAGAGCGCGCCGGTGAGGGTGAACCAGCGGATCGGGCTTGGCTCACCTTCATAAATCAACTCTTCGAGCTCGTGTCGAGGAAGAGGTGCTGTGACGGCGAAGTCCGAATGACCAGATTGCTTCATGCCGTCAATGGCGTCGACGAGACAGTCGAGATGACTAAAAATTGCCTTAACGTTGCTCATTTCGCTGCCTCCCCTTTGTATTTCAGCGGTGGCGGAAGGAGTTCCTTGACCTCTGCGATGGCGACACTGGGCATCACCTTTACGAACAGAAGGAACCAAAGGAAGAACCAAGAGAAACTAAAGATCAAGACACCGATTTCGATGTAGTTCGGCAAATAGTAAGTCCACGAGGCTGGATCGAACTGGTGTGCCAAAGAGCTTGCGATGATGTTGAAGCGCTCAAACCACATACCAATATTGATGAAGATCGAGACGATCCATAGGCACCACAGGTTGGTTCTGGCCTTCTTGAACCACCAGATGAGCGGGATGATGCAGTTGCAACTGACCATGATCCAGAAGACCCACCAATAGTCGCCAACCGCACGGAAGACGAAGATGCCCCACTCGTAGGGGTTGTCTGAGTACCAAGCGATGAAGTGCTCGGTCAAGTAGGCGTAGGTCAGGATGCCACCGGTAAGGAGACACATCTTGGCGAGGTGCTCAAAGTGCCAAACGTTGATGTATCGGTCCCACTTAAAGAACAAGCTGAGTGGGAGCATCAACGTGATGACCATCGCACAGCCCGAGAAGATGGCGCCGGCAACGAAGTAGGGTGGGAACAGGGTGGAGTGCCAACCTGCAGTGAGCGCCATCGCGAAGTCCCAAGACACGACTGAGTGAACGCTCAGCACCAAGGGTGTCGCGAAGGCGGCGAAGAACCCGTAGGCGGCCATATAGTGGCGCCATTGACGGTCTGTGCCTCGCCAACCGATCGCCAGGCTCCCGTACATCCTGGAGATGATGCCGCGGGTCCGGTCACGCATGGCTGCAAAGTCGGGGATGAGGCCGATATAGAAGAAGATGGTGGAGACGGTGAAGTAGGTCGACACCGCGAACACATCCCACATCAGCGGGCTCTTAAAGTTTTGCCAAAGCTGACGCTGGTTTGGGTAGGGGAACAACCAGTAAGCGTTCCACATCCGGCCCACGTGAAGGGCTGGAAATAGGGCCGCAGTCATGACGGCGAAGATGGTCATCGCCTCGGCAGCCCGGTAAACGCCCGTCCGCCATTTCGACCGGAACAAAAACAGCACCGCAGAGATCAACGTACCGGCATGGCCAATACCAATCCAAAACACGAAGGTGGTGATGTAAAGACCCCAAAAAACCGGCTGACTATATCCAGCCACGCCCAGTCCCCAGACCAATTGTTGGAGGATACACCAACCGCCATATGCCAGACCCAATAATGCCAGGGTGAGGCCGAATAAATAGCCACGACTGAGGCCAAATAATGGCGCCAGTACGTCTTGTGTGACCTGGCCATAGGTCAGGCTGGTGTCGACCTGTGCTTCCGCGTTGTTCACGTCGTTACTCATGGCTCAGTGTCCTCCACCGTGGCCAGAATCGACCTCGGAGTGAGAGATGCGTGCGAGATACCGAATACCGGGTTTGGTGTTCAGCTCGGAGAGCATGGCGTACGCCCGCTCGTCCTTGAAGTGCTGGGATACCGTCGAGTTCGGGTCTTTCGCATTTCCAAATATCAGCGCATCCGCTGGACAGGCCGCGGCACAAGCAGTGAGCTTGACCAACGCTTCGTCCGGTACGGTTGTGCCGACATCTCGGTAGGTGTCTTTGGCGTCGCGAATAC
>DBIS01000343.1 GCA_002296975.1 Deltaproteobacteria bacterium UBA796
CCAGCCCCAGCCCCAATCATGGCGGAGCCTGTCGTCCAAGCCAACCCTGAGCATGTGGTCTCTGGCCGCGCCATTGAAGCGCGAAGGGCCTTTGGGGTGAATAAGGCACAGGTCTCCCTGTACGTGGTGGGTGGTGGTGCACTGATTGCCGGCGGTGTGTTTGCCTTTAAGGCCAATAAATCTCGGCAGAGCGCCGGGGCACTGTGTCGGGAAAACGGCGTCGTATATTGTCCCCGTACAGCGGCCCAGCACATCAACGATGATTGGATGTACTCCACCCTCGCCGACATCAGTTTCGGGGTTGGAGGCATCGCTGTTGTGGGCACAACTTTGTGGATGTTGATCGCCAACGGGCAGTCCACCGGCCACTCGAGCGCCCTACAAGTCGTACCCATGGGCCACGGGCTCGGGCTCGCCGGGAACTTTTGATGGACCTCAAACTTAAAATATTATGTGTCTTGGCCGCGCTCACTGCCGTGGGATGTTCTCTCAGCCGTTTCGTCTACACGCCGTGTCAGATCAACAGTGAGTGCCGCACGGCTTTCGGTTGGGGCTATGTGTGCGCAGAGTCCCTGTGCCAGCCAGTGTCGGCCTTTTCACGGTGCAATAAGACCTTGCCAGCCAATCTGTTGCAGCAGGTTGAGTCGTATCAAGACCGCATCGTCATCGGCACCCAGTTTGATCAAAGCGCCTTTGGTACAGAGGCCTTGGCGGCACAGTTTGCCTTGGGCGAGGTCATGAGGGAGAGTGGCCTGGATGCCGAGTCCTTTGCGATAGTGAGCTGCACGACCGAGGAGAGTTCTGAATATGATGACCTTGGCGTCGATGAGGCCAACATCATGGTGAGTACCTATTTGGCGGACCATGTGGGCGTGGCCGCAATCATAGGGCCGGCCACATCCGACCGGGTGGAAGATGCATTTTTAAACGTCAAACCTTTCGGCACTTTGCTGATGAGCCCGACCGCCACCAGCCCCAGTCTCAGCCCGCTCGATGGCTCAACCTCAGATTATGAGGACCCTGGTTTGTTATGGAGAACCGCCCCACCCGATGACATTCAAGGTGCGGAGTTGGCGGAGTTGGTGGATAACGATGGAGCGACACGTGTTGCGGTGGTGGTTCAAAACGGCAGTTATGGAACAGGTTTGGGCGTGATTTTTAAGGCCGCCTTCGAAGCGGGTGGCGGCTCGGCCACCTTATTATCATACGAGCCGTCGGCACAAAGTTCGCTCCTCGATAAAATTGCCTCAGCTGAGGATATGGTCGTCGATGGGGTGGTGTTCATCTCTTCGGACAAGGGCCATATTGGGGATTTTTTACAAGTGGTCGCCGACCGGGTTGCCGGGGTTGGCCACACATGCTCAAACCCAACCTCATGCGTGTTCGCCGATGATTTTGCCGGTATTTACTTGGCTGACGGCGCCAAAGATGCAGATATTTTTAGGGGTGTTGAGGGCCTGGATACCATCAGCCATCGCATCAAAGGTACTGCCCCGGCGCCGGCTTTTGGTCCGGTATATGAGGTATTTAAAGATCGGTTCAATGCGGTATATGGCACTGGAAAAGCCGAATCGACCGCATTTACGGCCTATGCTTATGATGCCGCCTGGTTGGTGATTTATGGCGCAGCTTGGGCCCATTACAACGAGCTTGAAGTCAACGGTTTGGGTATCGGACGGGGGCTTCGGAACATATCTGACCCCGGTGGCCAGAACATCGATGTTGGTCCCACCAGTTGGAACAGTGTTCGTGCTGAATTCGAACTCGCCCAGCCGATTAACGTGCGTGGTGCCTCTGGTGATTTGGACTACGACCCCACCACCGGTGAGACCAGCTCCCCAATCGATCACTGGTGTGTTGAGACATTCGAGGGGTTCATCGTGTTCGGGCTCGTCGATGGGTCTGATTGTGCCTCAGCGGATTAGGCCTTCCACGAATGGAACCTCAAGCACTTTGTCATGAAGAATGGGGCCGTGGCCGAAGTACCCGGATTCGCCAAAAAGTTCGCCATGGTCTGCGGTGATCGTCAACCATGTGTTGGCAGGTAGGGCGTCAATCAGGTCGGAGACGACCCGATCTACCCACTCCACTGTGTGTATTTGGCGGGCCCGAAGTGTGTTGAGTTTGTCTTGGTCAAAACCCACCTCGGTTTGGGTGAGCATACTGCCGCCCCCTGCCTTTTTAAACACGCCGTGTACACCGTTGATGACCGGCCACTCGCTCTCGGGCTCATCTGGGCAGGCGTAGGGGTAGTGGGTTTCACCGGTGTTGAGCAGCATAAACGTCGGTCGCTCATCGGAGAATTTCATCATCGGAATCATGGCCGAAAGGTCGTTGTGCGCCGGTGCGAGTTCCCAAGAGTCAAAGTCGACATTGAGGGGTGTGTGCCCATTGAGCACCGGCATCGAGACGATGGCGCGGGTGTGATAGCCCAAGGAGTTTCTCAAAAAGTGAGGCAACCACAGGCGGGGAACCATATCGACCAGCCCCATTTCAGGAATGCCCAAACGATGCGCGAGTCCGGCGAGTTCGGATTTGTAGTAGGCGGAGGCGAAGATGTGCTTCGGACTGCGGTGGGGCAAAAGGCCCATCAGCAGATTGAAGTGTGAGGGTGAAGTCCAGCTGGCGTAGCTGGTGCGGCGCTCAATCTCGCCGATCTTGCCCATAACTGTGGGGCGCGCGGCCACAAAACTGTCGTACCGACACGAGTCGAGGACGAGCAGGACGAAGTTGCGGGCACCTTTGGGTGCTTCGGGGCGTTCAAACATCACCCAAGGCTAACCGGCGGCGGCGAGGCCTTCGACCCGATCCATCCATCGCTTGGCTTTATCGGAATCTCCGCGGGACTGATAGGCCTCAGCGGCCATTTGCCAGACCCCTGGCCAAGCCGGCATGGCTTTGAGCACCGGAAGTAGGGTGGAAAGCGCTTGGTCGGGACGGTTTTCATTCAGAAAACCGCGGACCCGCCACAAGCTGAGAACGTGGGGGTGAATCGGAGCGCGGGCACCGTGTCGACAACGATTTGGAGCCGGCCAGGATTTGGCGGCTGCCACGGCCAAGACGGCGTCGACGGCAGGTAAATCGGGGAACCAGGCGGCTGTCGAAATGGCTGGTGGTGCCCAGTCTGGGGCCGAGCTGAGACGAATATGGATGGGACCTTCACCCTGAACCCATCCGGCCAAGCGTTCTCGCGCGCTGTATTCACCCGGCCAATACAGTCGGATATTGCCGAGTGGGTCCCTGGGAACCTCTAGGTCCACCCACAATGTGTGGCCTGCCGCGTGCCGTTCTAAGGTTTCCTCTAAAGCCCCTGGATCGCCATCATCGACCACAACCATCGCTCGGTCTGGCCGTGTTTCTTCACTCTTCAAACCGATTTGGGTCCGCATCCAGCATTCTCTCTTGGAGTATGGCCCTGGCCATCGTTTAAGCTCGGCCTGGGCAAGCTCTGGGAGTCGGCGGAGGTGAAGGCCCAAGGCCCAACTGTGTCCCATCGCCCGGCTCATGCTTGGCCGTTCAGCTTGGTAGCGTTTTTCGAAAATAGGCGACACGCAGGCCATAAACTTGTCTTTATGTGCTTCGGTCTGCGAGCGGCGCCATTGGCCTGAAGCAGAACCGCGCAAGCCATCGTGTGCCCGGTAGAAAAAGGTTGGAAACGGGACCGTATCGACACCGCCGTGTCTGGATAGTCGCAGGTACATGTCCATGTCTTGGCCGCGGATCAAGCTGAGGTCATAAAGCCCCGCTGCGCGCTGAGTGGTCATGCGAATTAACGATGCTCCGGGCATGGCGGGTACCTGTTGGAGCACGGCTTGTCGGCCGGTTTTGTCTGGTAAGCGGCTGGCAGGCATATACACTTTTGGGCGGCCACTTTTGCCATCGAAACACAGGGTGTCGCCATTAACCACCCCGAGATCGGGCCTGTTTACCAAGGCGGTACCCAAAAGGTGGAGCGAGCCGGGTGCCAACATATCGTCATCGTCGAGCACGATGAGGGCCTCTCCTTTTGCAGCCTCTATTCCCATATTGAGTGCGCTGGGTTTTCCTCCATTTTCTTTATGGATGACCCGAATCCCGTCTACCCCGTCGAGGGTTTGGAGCAGGTCTGCGGTGCCGTCGTCACTGCCATCATTGATAATTAGGATTTCTCTGGGCCAGGTTTGCCGCCGCGCGCTGTCGATGGCCTCGGTGATCATATGTGCCCGGTTGTAGGTGCAGATCAAGACCGTGACCAATGGCTGGCCAGGTGGGGGCGCGGGGATTGGCCCAAGTCCCGGCTTGCAAGGGCGGTCCAGCTCGAGGGCTGAGTTTATGATGGCCAAGGGTGGGGCTGTGCCCAGGGGTGGTAGGCCCAAGCTTTTCAGGGTGGCCTCGGCCAAAGTCGGGCTGGTATCGTTACACCACACGGGAATTCGTCCGCTGATCCACAGACACGCAGCGAGCCAACCATCATCTGGGGCGCCGATGCCGACAATGTGGGGGGCGTCATGGAGCAGCCGATGCAAGCACCGGCGTTCGTGATCGTTGCGGGGGCGGATATTTGTAGAGATGGCCATGTTCTCTGTATCGGACAGGCTTGAGTGGCCTTGAGGCGAGGTTTTTTGTGACGGAACAGTGTCGAATTGGCCGTGTCACGGGCGTGTCACACAAAGCCGATGTGTTTCACCTTGCCGTCACACAACGGGCTTTTCGCTTGGTGTACAAAGGGGCATCCAAAAACACCCAGCCCTCAAATTTCTGGAGTCAACATGAAGCGCATTCAACACATCCTCGGCACACTCGTTCTGATGAGCGCCTTGGTCGCTGGTCCGGCCCTTGGCGATGATCATGAGTTGTTTGATTGGGATTCTTACGATGGCTCGGACACCGAGACGAGCGGTTCTGGCTCAGGAAGCTCCTCAGGTTCGAGTTCTAGCTCAGGTTCGGGTTCAGGCATCTCTGATGCAGAGACATCCTTTAAGGGTGCCATTATGCTCAAGGGCGATGTTGACGTCTCCTTCGGCGAGATCACCGCTGGGGTGCTCGAGGATGATGACAACTACCGCTATGCTTTCTTTTCGGGCAACACATTGTATGCGGGTGTCGAGGACAGAGACGGCAACACCGCGGATATGATCGTGGAGTTTTTCTGGTTTGAGTCATCTTTAGACCGGGGTTCAGATTTTTGGGTTGCCGTGGTGAAGGCGCGCACAACCCCCAACCTCGAAGAAGGCTGGCGTCTGAAGGTAAAGGACGAACCAGTCTTCAGTCTCCACGCCGAAACCTACAACGAGTTC